>NZ_JBHZDH010000016.1:0-103160 GCF_042755925.1 Lysinibacillus sp. NPDC059133
CCCCTTTCTTTTTTTGATTATTCACAATATACAACATAAACATATGTTCTATAAAGAAAAAAGCACTTCATTCCTCCCACCTCTGAAGAAGTGGGAGGAATGAAGCTCAATTCTGTGAATGAAAGCATAATTTTCTTGTAAAACGGCGTTGTATAATGCACTTGCAATTTCAATATAAGAGGCTTTATTTAATTTTTGATTTTTCACCAACTGTTCGATTGCATCAGCCATATGGGCAACACTATGAGCCCACCCTTTCCCTGGCACGTAGCCTCTTACATCCGTTTCAGCTGATAAATAAGCTAGTAATTGATCTTTACAATCATTTATTTTGTCCTCAGATAAAAAATCGTCTTCATGATCCCTATGTAAAATAAGTGCAATTAGAAGCGACGTAAATGTTCGAGTAAAAACTAAATCTGATTCGCTTTCAGTAATACCTTTAAAAAGCGGATTTTTCAGACTATAATCTAAAAGCTCCGTTAAAAGTGAATGCTCAAGTAAGTTTTTTTCTAAAATTAATTCATAAAACGACCCATATATTAAGTCATCTCTCAGTTCGCTATCTAATGAACCGATATGTAGCATCATTGACTGTATGATATATGTTCGGTCCTCTTGTTGCCAGTTTCTACCTCCACAATTTAATTCTCTGAGTATTTCTTTTAAGTCATCTTCCTTCAATAAGTTTTCATTTTGTAACATACGCATTGTTTTTCTCCTTTTCACAGTTGTTTTTATTCAGAATAATCAGAACTATTTTCATGATAAATACCATCAAGCTTCCATCCCTCATTAAACCGTACATAAGTAAACTCCTTCTGCTCGTTGTCCATTACAACAATTACTTTGCTTTTCCAAGGAAAGGTCGCCGCACGCACCTTTCCATTTCTAACCTCATTGATTTGGTCAGACAAAGAGAGCAGAGTAGATGGCGTAACACTATTTTGTATTAAATATTGCGGACGGTCAGAGCTATCTTCTAATTCCTTCATAACTTGTTCATGAAAGGAAATCACTTTTTGGTTAGTATCATACATACAAATCCCAAGTGAACTAATGCATAAAACGATTAAACTTCCCATTAAAATGACATGCTTTTTCTTTAACCCTATATAAAATCCCCATTTATCTTCCTTTTTGTATAAATAATAATATATACCTATACATATTGGCCAAACAAAAAGAAATTGCCACATTAACACCACCCAAAAGATATCACCAAAAGACACTAAATATCGAATCATATGATGATTTAAAAGCCAAATGGGCAAAGTCCAACGCCAAGCTGAATTTTCCTGGGATAGGCTTTTAAAATAGATAAGTATGAGTGGTAAAGATAGAATAAATGCTAACGCATTGTCCATTATTACAGTTATCAATGCTTTATTCACTCCCCAGTACCTATTTTTCGAGAAAATACCATCATACAAATAATTACAATAACTGTACCCTAATCCAAATATATAAAACAGCTAATAAAAAAGCTAGACATTCTTGAAATTTTTAACTGTCTAGCCTTGATTTATTTATACTCTTCTAGTATTTTTATGCTGTCTATATCCGCAAATCTTTAATAACAGGTATTTTCCTCAAAATAAAAATAAATAAGGACCTCACGCTGTTTTAATGGCAATGCTAAGATGGCATTTTCAACTAAGGTTTGTTCATCCAGCTGCACTAACATGTCCCTTTTCGTTACAGCCTGCTTGGCAAAAATCTTCTGTTGAATTTGTATTTTACGGTATGTTCAGCTACGTAAATAGTCTTTACTTTTGTTAATGACAAGCCTCGATAAATATACTCGTAATTCTCCTCTTTCCTCATAGTTTTGTTGATTATCGTAAAATTTAATAAATACATCTTGAACGATATCTTCAGCACTTTATAAATCTTTGACGTAATAAAAGGCAAGTCGGATGAGCCTTTCTGTATGCTGCTGCATTATTTCTTCGAGTTCTTTAATTTCAAGCAACATCTCTCCCCCCTCTCTGCTCTATAAACGACGCTCACAATATAGAGGTTTGCTTTTTGGGAAATTATCATTAGAAAATATCTGATTTAAGTTTTTCTTAATGGCCCTGTACGATAGAGAGCTTGGATTTTGAGGTTTCCTTTGAGATGTCTTTCTCCGTAAGCTATTCTCCTCTTTTCTCGAGTCGAGCAAATCCGGACTCATTATTCTATATTTTCATCAGAAAAAGGCGCAATGACCGATTTTTTATTTGAAGAAAGCACAATATTTGTTGAAGGCGTTCCATAAGGCATGGCCTCATCTATAAACTGCTCCAATGTTTCTACTGAATTAGTTGCAATTTTTACAATATAACTGATTTCACCCGCTACACGATAGCATTTGAGGACATCGGGATGTGCATTACAAAAATCTGAAAGACTTTTACAATCAATTGATTTAAATAAAATAATAGCTTGAATGTCACGATTGATCTTTTTTAAATTAACCCTAGCTCCGTAACCTTCAATAATCCTCTGCTCTTCCAGTTTTCTTACACGTTCAATAACAGCTGGAGAAGATAAATGAACCGTCGCTGCTAATTCCTTCATCGACATTTTTGCATTTTGTTGTAATTGCTGTAAAATTTCACGATCTATATGATCCATAAGTATCCACCTTTTTATATAAATTAGATTTAATAAAATTCCTTTTATTATAAAGCAAATCATCTAAAATACATTATACAGATTCTGTCATTGAATTGCCTTATTCATTACAATTAAACGATAAAGGAGGCATTAACAACATGAAAAAAATATTATTACTATTAGCAAATGGATTTGAGGCTGTTGAAGCGAGTGTTTTTACAGATGTACTTGGCTGGAATAAATGGGAGGGCGATGGCACAACAGAGGTCGTGACTGTAGGATTGCATCAGCAACTGCAATGTACATGGAATTTTAACGTAGCACCCGAAAAGTTGCTTCATGAAATATCATTAGAGGATTTTGATGCACTTGCGATTCCTGGAGGCTTTGAGGAAGCTGGATTTTATGAGGATGCCTTTAGCGAGGAATTCCAGGCGGTTGTTCGTCATTTCGATGAACACAAAAAACCGATTGCGACGATTTGTGTAGCTTCCCTCATTTTAGGTCATAGCGGCGTACTACAAAATCGAAAAGCTACTACTTATAATCACCCAACAAGTAAACGAATAGCACAACTTCAATCCTATGGTGCAGACATCATCAATGAACGAGTTGTTCAAACTGAACATATTATTACATCATCAAATCCTGGCACTGCATTCGACGTTGCATTTAGCTTATTAGAAATACTGACATCTGTGGAAAATACAAAAAAGGTAAAGGATTTTATGGGGTTTAATTAATTTAATGAAGCTGTCTCCACTAAACGCTTGGAGACAGCTTCATTCCATTTAATTTGATATTAATTGATATAATTTCGAACCTAACTCTTTATTTTTAGTAACCAATGAAATCGTTCTGGATCTTCCAAAATTATTAATCGGTAAGGCCAAAAGTTGAAGATGACCGATATTTTTAGCCATTAGCTCTGGTACAATCGTAATCCCCATTCCAGAAGTTACAGCTCCAAAGACAAAATCACCAAAGTTCACTTCACTTATAATATTTGGCGTGTAGCCAAGTGATTGTATTTGTTCTACTATATCCTTCCTTGAATCACAAGGAGCTTGATGAACAATAAGTGGCTCCTCACACAATTCTGCAAGCTCAACTTCTGTTCTTGAATTAAAACGATGATTCAAAGGTAACACAGCATAGTAAGGTTCCGTAAACAATTCTTTATTCCACAAAGATTTTCTCGTATATTTTGCATCTACAAAGACTGCATCAAGTCTACCTTTTTCCAAAGATTGTAGCAGTTCATTTGAAGTATTTTGAATCATTAATGTTATAGGTCGACCAAGTTGCTGAAGTTCTTTCATTTTGTTTGGCAAATAGTAAGTGGCTAAGCTAGGCAGACCACCGATTGCAACAGGGTTACTCTGACTAAATTGCTGTAATTCCTCTCGAATGGCGGCAATTTCAGTCATAACTGGTGTAATTCGAGTATAGAAACGTTCGCCAGCTTCTGTTAATTCAATGCCAATGGATGTTCTATGAAATAGCTCGATGCCAAGATTATTCTCTAAGTTTCGTATATGTTTACTTAGTGCAGGTTGGGAAAGATTCGTGATTTGAGCAGCTTTAGAAAAACTTTTTTGTTTGGCAGCAGCAATAAAACTGTGTAACCATTCTACATTCATTGTATTCCTCCATACCCTATAACGATTTGTTATACCCTTATAAAATAGTGATTGTTCCATATTCAACGTTTTTTAGTAACCTATTAAATATAGAAGGCGCTTCGATTATAACATAACGTTATAGGTTAGCATTTTTAATTTTATGGAGGTTCACTATATGAAAAATGTTTTATTATTATCCTTCGGCATGTTTGCCTTAGGTTTTGATGCTTATGTTATCGCAGGACTTCTCCCAGGAATTAGCGATACCTATCAAAAAAGTACATCGCAAGTTGGCCAAGCTGTGAGTATTTTTACTTTATTTTACGCTATATCAGCACCGTTATTTTCTTCTTTACTTGCAGGAAAACCAATCAAAAAAATCTTAATATGGTCAATGCTTATCTTCACAATAGCGAATAGTATTACAGCTTTAGCGCCCACTTTTTCTATTCTTCTTCTATCGAGAGCAATTGCGGGGACAGGGGCTGGTTTATTCTCACCTTTAGCTGTAGCAGCTTCTACAAAGTTCGTTTCTAGTGAAAAGAAAGGAAGAGCTCTAGGGTTAACTATAGGAGGAATGAGTATGGGAACAGTGCTTGGCGTTCCTTTAGGCATTTATATATCGAACTTATTCGATTGGAAAGTAACACTTTTGCTATTAGTCATGATCGGTGTCATTTCTGTTTTATGTATGTATATTTTTTTGCCCGATTTCCCAACAACGCCTCCCCCTGCACTTAACGAACGATTAAAAATGTTCCTGGATAAAAGAGTAACTATTACTGTATGTATAACATTCTTCGCGAGTATTGCTAGCCTAGGATTGTACACATATCTATTTCCCCTTTTAGAAGAAATGACAAGCTCTAGTAATTTAACAATGTACCTTTGGGCATGGGGATTCGGTGGCTTGGTGGGAAGTATAATGATTGGTTACATAATCGACTACTTCGGAAAACCAAAAACTTTAGTTACAATCATTTTATTCACTTTAACTTTATCCATTATTTGTATACCATTAATGATTAACTTACCTATAATAAAGTACTTACCATTCTTTGTCTGGGGAGCAATGGGTTGGGCAAGCCAAGCACCTCAACAACATATTTTACTCTCATATCAGCCCAACAACGGAAGCTCCGCAGTGGCCTTAAACAGTTCTGTAAATTATTTAGGCAGTGCAATCGGTGCAAGCTTAGGTGGCATTGTACTGTCCTTACAGATTGGAACAATAACATTGATTTATTTCGCGGTTATCTCTATGCTAATCGCCATTTGTTTACAGTTTTATAGTTTGAGGAAGAAATTTAGCGTTTAAAAAGTATAAATTTATATAATTGCGATTCTAACTGTTGATTTGATGATCTTATTCGTCATTTTGATGGCTAGAATGGCAAATTTGACTGGGTTACCTTCTTTTAGGATGGCGCTTTCCGTCGCTTTGACCGTTCTTTCCGTCGTTTCGATGGTTCCATCCGGCGCTCTGACGATTCTTTCCGTCACTTCGGCGGGACCTTCCGTCGTCGGAGATTCTTTCCGTCGCTTTGGCCGTTCTTTCCGTCGTTTCGATGGTTCCATCCGTCGCTGTGGCGATCCTTTCCGTCACTTTGGAGGGAACTTCCGTCGTCGGAGATTCTTTCCGTCGCTTTGGCCGTTCTTTCCGTCGTTTCGATGGTTCCATCCGTCGCTGTGGCGATTCTTTCCGTCGCTTTGACAGTTCTATCCGCCATTTCAAGGGTTCTATCCATCACTTTGACATTTCTATCCATTGTTTTGAGGTTCTATCCGCAATTTTGACCATCCTATCCACAATTCCGGAGGCTCTATCCACGATTTTGACGTTTCTATCCACGATTTCGAAGGTTCTATCCGTCACTTTGATATTTCTATCCATTGTTTTGAGCTATCCGCAATTTTGACGATCCTATCCGCCTCTTTCGTCTTCAGAATACTCTTCTATGATTAGCTCATAGTGACTTGGTAATGGAACAATGGATAAAGCTCGTTCTTTCAGTTCATCTTTTTGCAAACAAATGCCTCCAATACAATTTTTTCTATGTATAGACAAAAACCGACCTCCTAAGAGATCGGTTTTTTATTTAAATGATTATTGAGCAGCTTTTGCGCGAAGAACCATTTGTAGGATACCACCGTGACGGTAGTAGTCTACTTCTACTTCTGAGTCGAAACGAGCTAAAGCTTGGAAAGTTTTAACTGAACCGTCTTCAGATTTAGCAGTAACTGTTAAGATTTCACGTGGTTTCACGTTGTCAGTAATGTTAACAGAGATTTCTTCTTTACCAGTTAAGCCTAATGTATCAGCTGATTCACCTGGCATGAATTGAAGTGGAAGAACACCCATCATTACTAAGTTAGAACGGTGGATACGCTCGTAAGATTGTGCGATAACTGTTTTGATACCAAGTAAGTTAGTACCTTTAGCAGCCCAGTCACGAGAAGAACCCATACCGTAGTCGTTACCAGCAAGTACTACTAAGCCAGTACCTTGCTCTTGGTATTTCATACATGCGTCATAGATGTACTCTACTTCACCTGTTGGCCAGTAAGTAGTGAAACCACCTTCTGTACCTGGAGCAACTTGGTTACGGATACGGATGTTTGCAAATGTACCACGCATCATAACTTCGTGGTTACCACGACGAGAACCGTATGAGTTGAAGTCACGGATTGCAACACCGTTTTCGATTAAATATTTACCTGCAGGTGTTTCTTTACCGATTGCACCAGCTGGAGAAATATGGTCAGTTGTAATTGAGTCACCGAACTTCGCCATAATGCGTAAGCCTTCTAAGCCTTTGATAGCTTCTGGCTCTTTTGCAAGACCTTGGAAGAATGGTGGGTTTTGGATGTAAGTTGATTTGTCATCAAATGTGTATAGAGACTCAGTTGATGTTTCAATTGCATTCCATTTTTCGTTCGCTGTGAATACAGTTTCGTATTCTTTTTGGAATAATTCACGGTTAACTACAGTACCTAATACTGCGTTAACTTCTTCAGTTGTAGGCCAGATATCAGCGAAGAATACTTCGTTGCCATCTTTGTCTTTACCGAATGAATCTTTTTGTAGGTCAACATCCACAGTACCAGCAAGTGCATAAGCAACAACAAGTGGTGGTGAAGCTAAGTAGTTAGCTTTTACAAGTGGGTGTACACGACCTTCGAAGTTACGGTTACCAGAAAGAACTGAAGTTACGAATAAGTCGTTCTCTTTGATAGCGTCTTCGATTTCAGGAAGTAATGGACCTGAGTTACCGATACATGTTGTACAACCGTAACCTACAGTGTTGAAACCGATTTGGTCAAGGTAAGTTTGTAAACCTGAATCTTCAAGGTAACCAGTTACTACTTTAGAACCTGGTGCTAAAGAAGTTTTTACCCATTTAGGTACAGTTAGACCTTTTTCTACAGCTTTTTTCGCAACTAAGCCCGCAGCGATTAATACGTATGGGTTAGATGTATTTGTACAAGAAGTGATAGCAGCGATTGCTACAGCACCTGTTGGGATTTCTACATCACCTTCAGCGAATTTAGCTACAGAAGTTTTTGCGAATTCATCTTCAGTTAAACCGAAACCTTGTGTACCTTGTGGTGCCACTACTGCTTCTTTGTAACGAGAACGCATTTGAGATAGTGGAATTAAGTCTTGTGGACGTTTTGGACCAGAAAGGTTTGGTTCGATTTCATCTAAGTTTACTTCTAATACGTCAGTGTAAACTGGCTCTAAAGTTGGATCGAAGAACATGTGGTTAGCTTTTAAGTAAGATTCTACAACCGCGATGTGCTCTTCGTCACGACCAGTTAAACGCATGTAGTTTAATGATTCTTCGTCAATTGCGAAGAAACCACATGTAGCACCATATTCAGGAGCCATGTTAGAGATTGTCGCACGGTCAGCTAGTGGTAATTTAGTTACGCCAGGTCCGAAGAACTCAACGAATTTACCAACTACGCCACGTTGACGTAATACTTGAGTTACTTTTAATGCTAAGTCAGTAGCAGTAGTTCCGTTTGGAAGATCGCCAACTAATTTAACACCGATAACTTCTGGAATTGGGAAGTATGAAGGTTGACCAAGCATACCTGCTTCAGCTTCGATACCACCAACGCCCCATCCAAGAACGCCAATACCGTTGATCATTGTTGTATGTGAGTCAGTACCTACTACTGAATCTGGGAAAGTTTCGAATGTACCGTCAGCATTTTCGTTTACGTGTACAACTGGAGCTAAATACTCTAAGTTTACTTGGTGAACGATACCAGTTGCTGGTGGTACAGCACGGAAGTTATTGTAAGCAGTTTGAGCCCATTTTAAGAAGTTATAACGCTCAGCGTTACGTTCGAATTCTAGGTCCATGTTTGCTGCTAATGCAGATGCATTACCGTATTTGTCAACTTGTACTGAGTGGTCAATTACAAGGTCAACTGGAATAGCAGGGTTGATTTTGCTTGGGTCGCCGCCCATTTCTTTCATAGCAGAACGTAGAGAAGCAAGGTCAACTACTACTGGTACACCAGTGAAGTCTTGTAATACTACGCGTGAAGGTTTGAATGGTACTTCTGCTTCTGGATCTGCGCCGTTACCCCATTTTGATAATTCGTTTACGTGCTCTTCTTTGATAACATATGCATCATATTGACGTAAAACTGATTCTAATAATACTTTGATTGAGTAAGGAAGGTTTGAAACTTTTGCAACGCCAGCTTTTTCAATCGCAGCTAAGTCATAGTAATTATAAGTTTTACCATTAACTTCGAATGATGCGCGGCTGTTGTGTAAATTACCTTGTGCCATTTGCGGATCCCCCTAAATATCTTTTTGAAAAGGCCTATATAAATTTTAAAGCATCTTTTCTCCAATACCCATGATAGCGCATTTATATTCATAAGTAAATTACATTAATATTATCTTTTTCAATAAGTAATCCTTATGACATTGATTTCTATCCTTATGTTTTTAATTTTTTGATGTGCATAATATGAAGGTTTCGCTGAAACGGCATTTTTATACCTTTTTATCTGAAGTGTATAAAATGTTTTTAACTGGGGTACTTTCTGGGGGACTCGTAGTTTTTTTAAATGGTACCTCAACAAAAAAATTATATATTTATAAAAATCGTTTTGAGCAGGTACGTTTATAGTAGAAATTTTATCAAAGAAAATAATTTGCAAAAAAACTAGGTTTTATAACCTTTATTTCCATTTTATCTTAAAATAAAAAAGCCACTATGTGTAGTGAACCCCTAAAAGTTAGATTTTCGGTCTAACTTTTGGGGTATAGTTCATCTTTAGTGACTTTTGTTTATTAGTTTCTACATATTTCCGAGTTAAGAATACAATCGTGTCGTACTGGTTTTGTTGATGTCGTTCTTGAATTATAGTTAGTTCAACGTAATTGCAAATTCCGAATTCGGCTCGCCAGCAAATACAACCGTTCCGTTCTTCGGCAGTTTTACTTTGTTATTGTCGCTTACAACGGTAAAATTGATACATACTCCATTCTCATCATACACCGCGAACGAACTCTTTGATGGCAACGCCACGGTCATCGTTTTCCCTGCTGCCGCTTGTGGGATCGTAAACCATTTCGCATGCCCATTTGCTTGCAGCGTAACTTTGGATGATTGGCCTGCATCCAGCGATTTTACGTTGGATTCGCTAACGTATAAAAATCCGGACATCTCTATATATTCATCGCCGCCTTCTGTATAGAAACGGGCTTCTGTCGTATCACGGCCACCAGCCACAGGTATTTGGAGCTGATGCATCGCCGCGTTAGGGCCTGTAATTTTTAAGCTTTCCCAATAGCCCTCCATGCCTTCCTTGCTATTAATTTGTGAGGTAAGCATCATTAAATATTGCATTGAACTAAATTTCTCACTCACAAGATAGAACTTGACGCCTTCTCGCTTTGCCCATGCGGCAGCGGTTTCCTTCGATAGCACATTGTCTTCAAGTTTCTCGGCTACATATTGAGTATTCGCTACTTGCCCTAAACCTGGCGCCGATATATATGTGCTCTCCTTCAAATAAGTTCGTCCATTTTTCTCAGTAACGAAATTGAGCTTGGCGGTACCATTCTCATTAATAAAGCTTCCATTCGCAGTATATACATATTTCACTTGCGGATTAGATGATAAGATTAGTTCTCCAGTCTTCGTAATTTCTATTTTGAATTGACTTAAACTATTACCGTAAAAACCCGCTTTCTTCGCTACGTCTTGAGGCATTTTTGCTTTGATCGGCTTGCCAAAGGATTTGTTCGGCTTGATATCCTTAATTGTACCCTTCTCTTTAAGCGCGGCGAGCAGTAATTCATTCGCCATCAGTTGATTTATAATGCTGCTACCACCGGATGACAACACAGCCACTGCCATCTTCTGTTCCGGAAGCACGACTAGTGAAGCATGTTGCAGTATCGTGTCGCCGCCCTTAGCCAATCCCTTTATCCCATATCCACTGAATGGATATAGTTTCACACTGTCCCAGCCAAGACCATAGTTGATAATATTATCTCCATCCCCTGGCCACATCCCTTTTTTATATTCCTCTTGCTCCATCGCCTTGACTGCCTTTTCAGAGAGGATTCCTTTTCCCTGTCTCATAAATATTTGTGAGAATCGCACCAAATCTTCTGCTGTGGAAGAGATCCCTCCCGTACCAATCACATTCACTGATTCAGTAGGAAGCTGCCCTGGGTACATTGGAGAATAAAGTCCAGCCCGCTTATCATCTTCCCAATTGTCCTGCGACGTTTTCGTATGATTTAGCTTTAAGGGTTTTGTAAACTGTTGATGTATGAACTCGGTAAAGCCCATACCGCTGACTCTTTCCACCATAATCTCGGCTAGCGTAAAGCCATCGTTGCAGTATACCGAGAACGCACCAGGATCCGCCTTCAATTGCTGGTTGGACAATTGCTGCAACAAGTTATCATGGGCATAGGTATCATTATCTTTAAATAAAAATGAATTACTAAGCGTATTACCTTGCAAGCCGGAGGAGTGGTTCAACAGCATACGTGGCGTAATGCTTTTGTAACGCTCATCTTTCATTTTGAAATCAGGAACATAGTGGACGACAGGAGCATCCAAATCGACTTTTCCTTCGTCGACCAATTTCATTACAGCCGCTGTTACATACATTTTACTGACTGAACCAATCCCGTATAGGGTATCTTTGGTCAGTGGCTGTTTCCCTTCCATATCGTTCTTGCCTGTCTGACCCGACAAAATAAGTTTACCATTATCAATTAGTGCATACTGCACGCTAGTCGTCTCATAGGTCTTCGTAAGTAGAGTAGCCTTCTCTGCCGCAATCTTTTTCAGTTCTTGACTAGCTACTTCTTGGCTAGCTACAACCGTATTCTGACTGCTAGAAGACGCCATCGCCCCTGTTGGTAGGCTCACCGTTAACGCTAATGTAGCGGCTAACACCAAAGATAGTTTATTTTTCATTAAAGAAATACCTCCTTGATTTCTAGATATACACTTCCTAAAACAATAATGAATGCACAATTTTTGTTCACTTTAACACCTTGATTACCCCCTCAGCAAGAAATATTTCCCATAAATAGAATATCAAAGTTTTATTTTCTCGTAAATACAGTGATAGACTGATACCCTATCGAGCTTAAAACTTATGGTTGGATTATGAGAGTAAATTAAAAAGACCAGCTCGGCTAAATTTAGCTTTGCTGGTCATCTTCTATTGTGCAGCTACAATATTTGCAATTTGCGCAAGTTTAGCTGTTTTTATTTTATTAGCTCCTTCTTTGGATAGAGGAGTTCCTGTTTCTAAGGAACTTCCCCAAAAAAAGTTATCTTAATGAAGAAATCTATCTAATTAATATCAGATGTTTTAAACTTATAGACTTTCTAATAAGGAAATCCCTATCTTTTCATCATCATTTCTACCTAATCTATAATTGGCCAAAACTACTGAGGCAACTTTCTTTTCTTTATCAATCCCTAAAAATGAACTAAAGCATCCTGTTCCACCGCCATGTAACATTACATTATTGTTTTTCTTTAAAAGCCACCATCCAAGACCCATATCATACTTCTTTGTTCCATTTCCATGCTTTTTATGACAAAGAGACAAATATGGTTTATCTTCGTAAATATTTATTTTTGCATATTTAAGTAGATCCTCAGCAGTTGAACTTATTGCACCCGCAGGTGATATAAGATTTTCTTTGTTCCATTTCCAGTTGCCGCAATCATTATTTTTTCTGTCATAACCATGTAAATTATTATTGGATGTGCCTAAATAAGTATCGCTTAGTCCTAGCTCATTATGAAGAAAATCATTCATAGTGTCCCAAAATCCCCTGCCTGATACAGTCCCCAATCCATACCCAATAAGTGATATACCGAAATTTGAATATTTCCACGAATAATCCATTTCTTTCAATTTATTTTTTTCAATTAGAATTTTCATTTTGTTAAAATCCATATTTAATGGATTATTCTTATTCAAATTACCACCGCCAATGATCAAATCTAAAAATAGGCTCGAATATTCTCGTTTATTTAATGGCAGACCGGCTGAATATCCAGAAGAATGAGTAGCAAGACGGAGCAATGTAGGATAATACTCATCTTCCTTAAGTTCTTCTATATATTTTTGTATTGAATCGTTTAGTGATAACTTGTTCTCGAATACATATTTTGATAGTAATGATACAGTAAAAGTCTTTGTAATCGATCCAATTTCATAATGAAATTTTTCTGATGGATCAAGTTCACCGTTTTCATTATAAACTTTTATAACTGTATTATTGTCTGTTAAATAGCCTATAGTTAATTTTAAATCTTTTTTTCCTTTACAGGTCTTTTTAATTAATCTTAACGTTTCATCACTAATTTCAAACATAAATGATCGCTCCTCTTTATCCTTCATTTTAAAAAAATATTGATATTATTTTCTTCAGGATAATTAGCCTATACGATTTATTTTTCACATTTTATTTCCCTTATTAATTGCTTGAATTCTTCGTCTCTCAAATTCCTTCATTATTCTCGATTGTAATTCATCGTTATCTTCATCCATTTTTAAGTTACCCTCTTCTTCAAATCCATCTTGTTCATCACCGTCAAAACTATATAGTTTCTTCAAAAGGCCCCACATTGTTTCCAATTCTTCAGTTGAGAATTTTTTAAAAAGATCTTCCAAAAAGAAGATTCCTTTTTCTGCAACAACAAGCAATACCTCTTTTCCATTTTTAGTGATTATTACATTAACCGCACGTTTATCTTTTTTACTAGGAACTACGTTAACGTAACCCCTATTTTCCATGATTGTAATCAACTGTTTCGTACTCTGTTTTGTAGTACCTAATTTTCTAGCAATATTATTCAAAGTCGTTTCATCTTCAGGTAAATGCGCTATTGCCACCATTGCCATATACTGTCTTGATGTTAAAAGTTCAAGAAACTTGTCACCTTTTACCTGAATTTTATTGGCAAGAGAAAATAAAGTAGCGTAAGTTTGCTGCATTAAAAATATTTCTTTGTAAATATCCATAGTTACCCTCCACTTTAGACAGTTTACTGTCTAAATAAAGAGTATCACATAATCGATTTTAGTCAATATACTGTCTAATTATTTTGAAACAATGCTCCTTTAATTCAATAAGAAAACCTGAAGTGGATTATTGTGTGTTTGATGAAGTACAAAATTTTAAAAATGCTTAAACTAAGAGGTCCTATAATTAGGGGTTTGACATCGGAAGAGAATAAAAAAGGATAAAAAATTCACAGCAGATTTACCAGAAAAACTAGAACAAAAACAATATTGGAAAATGACAATCAAACAGGAACTCTTTATCAATCAATTTTAGAAGAAGTTAAAAAAGAAGTTAAAGAAGTCTAAAAAACTGACTAAACATAAACACAATCCTTATATGATGATAGGGAAACAAGCAATTATGCGGTCATCCAAGCCTTTATTTAAAGGAAGAAAAATTGAACAACTTTGCAGAACGTTCTAATAAAGTTGTGCTCGCTGAGGAATTAATTAGCTCCATTCTTGAGGTGAATGAAAGTGTTCTACATTTCACTCAATACGTTCAAGTCGGGAAAAGCTACAACAATATTTCTCAGAAACATTTATAAAGAAGTTTTATACTTGCACGGTGCAGCTTAAATCTTTTCCATGAGCTATAAAGAAAACTCTTTCCCTGAGTTATAGCTACACCCATGGATGCACTGTTTAACTAGAATATCTGTAGCCGATATCCAATTTCATCAAACACTTTTGCAATAAGCGTAACAAAACCTCTCTCCTGTCCAATAAGCACCCCTTAAACATTCTCGGCAATGATTATTTTAGGTTGAAGCTTCTCAGCAACATCAATAAAGTCAAAAAATAAATCATCTAACCTTTGCTTTGCTTGACCCTAACTAAAATGGTGAGCATCCCCCAACTTTTCTTCCCTTTTACCTGCAGTAGAAAAAACACTACAAGGTGGCGAGCTATCTAAAATATCTAAATTAAATAGCTTACTTGGGGGTTCACTATAAAGATATCTCTTTAAATTGTTGTATTCCCATTAAAAATGGGTATCTAGGATTATGATTTTTCTTATATATGCGTCATTTCCGGATCAATTTCAACGTTGCCAATAACATCATCTCCAGCTAATTTGTAACCCATTGATGAGCCGCCACCGCATGAATAACAACTAAAAACTTTCCAACCAATCTTCTAGACCAGCGTCATTTATTTATGAGAAAGAAGCAGCTTGAATAAACAAAAATAGCCCAGGCGCTCATTATTAGTGAGTACCTGGGCTTTAAATTTATTTATGTAAAGCAAAATTAAACATGATAATATTCACGCATATCTCAATTTCTATGTTCCTCTCTAGTAATTGATCTTCTTTAAAATCTATAAGTTCTTTTTCTGCTATATTTATAATTTTAGACAAGCTCTCTGTTGTTATCTCATATTCCGTTAACAAACTATTCAATATTGACTTTACTCTATCTTTAGCATTAAAACCATCAAAGCCAAAATTCAACATTGTTAATTTATACTCAATCTCTTCAAATTTTTCATCTGTGATTGTAATTGAACCTTTCATTAAATTGTCTATCTCATTTATGGGTATACCGAACATTTTAGAGAGATGTTGAAGCCCTAAATTAAATTTTTTAATTAAATCTTGAAATTGTTCTCTAAGGTAATCAGATTGAGTCGGTCCATTAGTGAGTAAAGATATTTCTACTTTTTTTCGATTTCCATCCATTATATTACACCCCTTACTTTATTTTGCTGAAAGTATTATTGTATTAATATAAATTGCGAGAAATACATATTATGGGAGCAAGAAATAGAAAAACTTTTCACACTTATTTTCACACTTCTATTATCTATTGGTTTTATGCAAACTAATAAAGCCAAAACTGAAGAACGTACAGAGGACTTTCAAACACAAACGTCAATTATGTAAGAGTAGTACCCCTTTACATCTTTATCACCCAAGTCTTGACGGATAAATGTAGCTGAAACAATATCGATGTCCTCAACTCCAGCGAATTCAGCCAGCTCCTCGCACCATAGCGCCATTACATAGCCCTTCATTTTACATAAGAGCAAATCGTAGCCCAGTTAAGCCCTTAGTCCTATCGCTATAGCCAATTTAACCGCGACTGGCTGCCTGCGCCAGCTCCGAGAGCAACTTTCCTCGATCTCCTTTGGTTTTGACAGCAATCTTCTTCAGCTTGTCCGGTCCGCCCCAGATTAAGTATACGATATGCTCAACCTCGTAATCCGAAGGCCACGAACCTGATTTAGCAGCATAAGATGCCTCTCATTTTCCATATCGGTTTTGATTTTCAGTTTCCTCGAATCCGTGCTATGCAGCATACACTTCACTAACGTAGGAATCGTTTCCGCGTTAACGCCATGCCACTCGGTGCATATAACAATTCCATTTTCTTGCGCCCAAAGAACCGCATTTTCGTACCAAGCTCCAGCTTTGATATCCTTAAATGTTCCACTCGCAGCGATATGGGCCAGCCAAGTTTGTCTTGCCCCGAACAAGTTTATTGGGCGCAGGTCGGTCAGTCCTGGTAATTAATTGTTTTTATACCCAGGGAGGAAAACCTTACCGGCCGTCCTTCTTCCGAGTTTACAATATCAATTGAATGATATGTTTGGAACATTTGTAACATTTTAATATCTAACTAAAATTAGGCTTTCAGTTTAATAAAGGAAATACATTTATAATAGGTTCCTCATAAGGATGAATTTCATTTATAACGTTTTTTACTTCTTCTAATTTTGAATACAGACACCTAAATTCTAACTTACATTCAGTTCCAAATGAAATTTCTCCTATTTCTCCACCATAAGGCACAGCTTTTCCAAGTGGCCTCCAATATCCTTTTGTAACAGTGTAAGAAACAACATGGTCATAATTACCAACTGTTAAAAACTTAATTTATTTAGCTCATCCTTAATTGTTCAATATATTCTTCTGGCAATAAGACTTCAACCTTTACAAATTTCATATCCATTTGACACCTCAATAATTTCGTGGTTTTCCAAATTATACGTAATTTTCCTGAAAAAATCCTTAAAAATCTTTTGCACTTATGGCTTTTTCTTTTGCTTGTTTGTCATTTGCCTTTGCTGTCTTAGCTGATTCAAAAATCAAAAAGTTAGAAAAACGTATCGAAGAACTTGAAAGAAACAAGTAATTATTTGAATACATAATAGGATTATAGAGCGATGTTTGAATCGCTCTATTTTCGATTAATACTACAGCGCATTAGATGGCATAGTTTTTACATAAATCCCCATATATGTTACATTTGAATAAGTTCAACTATTTTCAAAAAAATATACATAAAAAGGGTGCATTAGAGTGTCAAAATTTCCGATTTCTTTAGTGATTATCGGTAGTATTATTATACTTATTTCAATTTACTTTTTACAAGACCACCAATATTATCACTGGATAAAATGGACAGGTAGAATTTTGTTTTTGGGAGGATTTATATTAATCCAATTTGCTGATGAACCTAATAAAAGTGATGTTAAAACTAGGTAAATATTTTGAGGCAGGGACAAAACTAGTCAAAACCTAAAAAAGCGCGAGAAATCAATTTTAGAAACGTTGATTTTTCGCGCTTTTCTGATGTAAAATTTTTTGCTTTAAAAATATACTTATGTCCCAGCCTCAGCCTCTTTATCTTTGCCTAATGTTCTCGACTTCTTACACATTTTCTTTCTTATTGTACTTTAAAATAGTGTTAATTGCTCACTAGGTTCATCTGATAATCGACTCAATCTTATGGAGATAAGTCTATACTTTACCGTAAGAAACAATTCGAAGTCTTTTAGCTTACAGGAAAAAGTTTTTATCATCTGATGTCATTTTCTCAACCGCAAGAGGATTGTTCTATAGACGTATCTGAATTTTGCCATCTGAGCTCACCTCTCTTTTTGACGTAATAATCAAATCACAAATTTATTAACAAAAAACATATCCGAAGCCTCAACCACCGCATTATTTTATATCTGCTTTAAAAGCTATTTGGAAAAATAGTTACTCAGGTTAGGAAATAAGAAATAATTTCCCGGGTAAGCGCAAGAAATGACAAGTTTAGTCTTACATTCCAGCAACAAGCGACTGATTTTATCATTATTCTCCGCATTTCTGAAAATCCAGGCAGGGAATAAAACTCTGGTCTGTACATCATTCATCCAATTGCACACCTAATCTAGTAGATACTCAATTCCGAATGTACTTTCTAACTTCTTTGTAGCCCGACAGAAATCGCACTTATCTCGATGGTTCGGTAAATTAACATAGTTTTGCCCACCTATGTTTTATAATCCTGGTATCTGACTAGCCTAAATAGAAGGGCATAAACCAATTCTGAGCTGTAGTGTCTGACGACGTTGCGGCTTTTTCATATTCTTCAATGGTTCATTTGATTCAACAAAACTAATTTATAAACAAAGCAAACACTTAAAAATATTCCATATTTTTTAAAAAAATATTAAAACTTGCGGAAATTGTACGATACATTATAATTATATGAGTAAAAAGGTTCTTTAATCTCATTAACTAATAGTGAACAAAGAATCATTATACTTGAGCAATATGTCTCATTCAATTAGATTTATGGAGGAATAAAATTTATGAAGAAAAAATTAATCGGATTTTCAGTAGCAGGTGCGCTTCTATTAGGAAGTGCGGGTGTTTATGCTAGTTCTAACAGTCAAACACTCGAAGTTTTCTATAATATCAAAAATATAAAAATTAACCAAGTATCAAAGATGCCAGAAAATAAACCTTTTACATACAATGGTACTACTTATGTTCCTTTACGCTTCATTAGTGAGCAACTAGGAAATCCAGTGGAATGGGATAGCGCTAATCAAACAATAAATATAGGTAAAACGAGTGACAAATCTGCTTTTTACCCTGAAAGGGATTTAGAATATATGAACTTCCAAAACAGTGAAAATTATAGTAGTTTATATAGTTATTCATTTAACCAAAAAACAATTTCAGATAATATTGGAAATGATTATAGCAATTACATTACAATTTCAACTCATTCCTGGGATAATCAATGGTCATTGATTGAATTTCCTTTGAATGGTCAATACAACACTTTTAAAACTACGTTAGGATTGACTGAAGAAGGTAAAAATATAACAAAAGAATTAAAATTAGAAGTATTTCTTGACGAGAAATCAATTGAAACCTATACAATTTCTGCTGGCGATATGCCAAAGGATATTGAGTTGAAACTCAAAGGTGCCAATAAAATTGGCTTTAAATTAAGTAAAAAAGAATCTTCAAATATTAGTGCCCAGATCGGTTTATTTGAATCAAGATTTTACAAGTAAGAGTGATTGAGGGAGGCGAATAAACCTCCCTTTAATTTTTTTTGTACGCTTTAGCTCTTTCCATCATTTAAATAATCCCAAAATATTAGGAGGAATCTTTCGAACCTCCACTTAGCCCACCTACGCAAATTACAAATCTGCTCAAGCTCTTTCCCTATGCTCCGTTGCTCCCTGAAAACCTTGCAACCGCTGCATTTCTTAGTAGGGTCATAGGGCAGTACGTTTCGAGCACCCTTTAGACTTTAGAAAAGTTATTTGGTCCCGCTGATTGCTTAACCTTTTACAGTTCTACCAGAAGCGTGTATTTGCTATAAACTTACTCGTTCATTTTCTATATTAAATTCCTTTACCATTTGAAACGGTCGCGGATCTTAAGAAATGAAATTCATCCTACTAGCTACATTCCCACTTCCCTCTGTAACATCTGCAACCAATCGTTCTAACTCTCTTGATGTCCTAGCCTTTCATTCATTTCTATTATTTCTTATTCTTTTCTATCTTATAATAGGCTTTATTACTCTCATACCTAGTTCATATAAACTATCCAAAATAAGAGTCTAGGTATAATAACTTTATTTCCCTAAATATTATGAATATGGAATCAAATTTTATTAATTAATTATTCTAACTATTGATTAAATTCTGTATTCAATATATAGTTTTCTATGTTAGTAAAATATTACATAGAGGTGTTAAATGAAAGGTTTAGAACGTTTTAGTCAATTTGTTAGCAACACATTTGCAATTTGGGTGCTTCTTTTTGCAGCACTTGCCTTTTTTATTCCTAGCGGATTTTCTTGGATTGGGGCGTATATCACGACATTACTAGGTATTGTGATGTTTGGTATGGGATTAACCATAACAGTTGCGGACTTTAAAGAAGTCTTAACTAGACCGAAAGATGTGGCAGTTGGTGTAGTTGGTCAATTTCTAATCATGCCAACTTTAGCTTTTTTATTGGTGAAACTATTCAATCTTCAACCGGAAATTGCAATTGGTGTTATATTGGTAGGTTGCTGCCCAGGGGGTACATCTTCAAATGTCATGACATTCCTTTCCAAAGGAGATGTGGCATTATCGGTGACAGTTACATCTATCACAACTTTATTAGCTCCGATCATCACACCTGGACTTATTTATTTATTCGCAAGTGAGTACATTGATGTAGCACCTAGTGCACTTTTCATGTCGATCGTCAAAGTAATTATTATTCCGATTGCATTAGGCTTCATTGTACAAAAGCTCTTTAACAAGCAAGCCAAAGCAAGTGTGAAAGTGATGCCACTTGTTTCTGTAGTAGCCATCGTTGCTATTGTGGCTGCTGTTGTTGCGGGCAATCAACAAAAGATTGCTGAAACTGGTTTAATTATCTTCGCTGTTGTTGTTTTACATAATTGTTTAGGCTATTTAATCGGGTATTTATTTGGAAAGATCTTCGGTATGAACTTAGCAAAAAAGAAGGCTATTGCAATTGAAGTCGGAATGCAAAATTCGGGCCTAGGTGCATCTTTAGCCGTTGCACATTTCTCTCCGTTAGCCGCGGTACCAAGTGCGATTTTCAGTGTATGGCATAATATATCAGGTCCTATATTGGCAACCATTTTTAGTCGTATGAAAGATAAAGATAAGTAGATTCAACACATAGCATTTAAATGTTCAAAAACTCTGGAAGCCTTGGATTTTCAGAGTTTTTTTAGTTTTACTCACTTAAAAAACTAATTATCTATGCATGCTTAAAACGAACGTTCTTGTAGGGAAAATTTGCTCATTTTTAAACTGTTCAATTGCCATAGGATAATCTTTATTCTTATCGACTGATATGCCACGAGGCTTAGAAACATAAATAGACCGCATTGCTTTCTTAAAGAAAACATTGCGGTCTATTTATCTCTTATTTTAAGGTTTTTGCACTAGAACCTCTTTTGCTAGCATCTCTTCTTCTCCTACCTCCCCCTCTTCTACTATTTCTCCTCTTGTATCGTTTTCAAACGTATCGTACATTTTTTCCTTAATGAATAGTGCAGGAATTAACCCCATAAATGCATAAGAAATACCTAACACAGCTAGTCCAAATCCAATTGATTGTGTAGTTGCGATAATTCCAATAAGGATAGGAGCTAAAGCTGCACCTATTCTTCCCGTATTGTAAGCCGCACCTACAGCGGTTCCTCTAATATGAGTTGGGAAGCTTTCACTTAAATAAGTAGCATTTACACCATACGGCGCTCCATATACGAAACCTAGAACCGTCATTAATATAATGATGTTTCCTGGTGATTGATAAAAATAGATGACTGGTAACATGACCGCTGTAGATAATCCTGCAATCACGAAAACCCCACGACGACCAATTACATTGGCAGCCCAACCAGCAAGGGCTTTACCAAGAATCGATGCTGTATATGTTCCAATTAAATATCCTGTCATTTCTTTGAAATTAAAGCCTAATTCTTTCACAATATACGTTGGCAGCCAAGTACCTACCCCGTAATATCCGAATTGCAATAGGGAAGAAGTTACTATCCATAATAGAAAGATTGTTAAAACTTTCTTATCCCTAAACAACCGAAGCCACTCATTTGATTTCTTAGCTTTAGAAGTTTTAGCTTGTTTTTTAGCCAATCTCCAGCCAGTAGGCTCAGGTACTTTTACACGAATATAGATGGCCACAACAACCGGGATGATTGAAATTAAGAATAATGGTCTCCAACCATAATCAGGAAGAATCGCGCCCGCTAATAAAACTGCGACTAAATATCCTAATGAATAGGAAGAACCTAATACCCCCATAATAGTTGCTCTATGTTTAATCTTTACATATTCAGCCATTACCATTGTGGCTAATGAATATTCAGCTCCCATACCAATTGCTGCTATGAAACGAACAATAATAAATTGTTCATATGTCTGTACAAAAGCTAAAAGAGCGGTTCCAACTGAGAATAATATCATCATATACGTCATCATTTTAACGCGGCCAAAGCGGTCAGATAACCAACCTCCTAAGATTCCACCAAGTGCCATCCCTAATAGAGAGAATGTACTGATCCAACCAGCAGCCTTAGTATCTAAGATGAACTCATCAATTAGGCTCGGCATCACCAATGACAACATTTGGATATCCATACCATCGACTGTTAAACCTATAAAACTAGCTATAAATACAATTTTCCATAGATTTGAGTTCTTTTCCATAACATATCTCCCTCCGCATTCCTAGGTTGTTTTGAAAGAAGTATCTACATGCAAAACGAGGAAACAGTATAGAATGTTTTGGTAAGAAAAGTTTAATAGTATGTTTTCTAGTATAAGAATATCAAGTAGAGGTAATTTACATAGAGGTGGAGGATTCTTATGAAGTTTGTTCATCTCCTACTTGTTTAACCGCGAATTATATTTTTTAATTTATTTTGAAACTAACGATTCCAAAACAATTTATACGGCCTTCATTACCTTCTTTTAAATGATTATACATTTTATTAAATTATTTTCAAACAATTCTAAATATTTTTTCGGAACGATAACAACCACTTTAATGCTATAAATAACGGGTTTTAAAATAGAGGAATTGCAACCGTGTTTAGTTCAGCAAACTGTAAAAGAAAGGGATTACTATTGGAAAACGAACACATTAGTTATAAAGATCATTGAATGAACTTCCGCATACAATTAAAGAGCTCTCAGACGAATCGAGACGGAGAATTACCCGTTAACTGGATTTTAATTACGTCTGATAGCCCTTCTATTAAGTGCCTGTTACATTTGATCATGCAGATTATGATTGTACCGAAGCGTCAATGTAACAAAATTTCACAATTTATATGCGCGTTGTATAATCAGGTCTATGCGTAGGTCAGTCCTAGGTCTGTGTCCTGGTAATTAATTGTTTTGTTAAATACCTATGGAGAGAATCCCTACCACACTGACCTACCACCGAGTTTACATCATTTTTTTCGACCACAAAACTTCCTATATGATTATTTCGTTGAATATTAATAAGGTACAGGATAAGCATCTACAAGACAGTTTACCTGTGATTTTTCATTTTTGCTTTCTATCGTTAAGGTAACATTGCCATTAACATTTTTTTTATTCAATGTTCTTTCAAAAGATTCATATCCTCCGATTTCTTCTCCATCTATCTCTAGAATAATATCTTCAGGTTTAATTCCAGCAGCTGCAGCTACCGAGCCTTCCTTCACTTGTAAAACTCTTGTACCTCTCTCCCCATCGTTTGTTGTATGGGCAATACCAATCCATGATTTCCAAAACTTTAAACGATTATCAGTGCCAGTTTCATAAACACTCTTTAGATTTTCTAAAAATTGACTTGTACCAAATAACATATTTTCCTTTGTAGATTGATTCATTTCACCAATAAAGGAAGCCTGATATTCAATACTCACTTTAACGCCATCGCTAAATTCCTCTAAAGTTGTAATGGTAGTAAAATCCCCATCAATGCTCTGGAGTACAAAGCTTTTCATTCTATCTATTTCTGTGAACACACCCTCAGAAGTAGCCCCCCAACCATGATTCATATAACCTTTTCCACCTATACGAAAATCTATGTCAGCATTTTTTGTATACCAATGGTTTAAATGCTCAGGCTTAGTCAATGCATCCCAAACTTTATTCAAAGGTGCGTTCACAACAATTTCTCGCTTTACAGAATCCTTATTTTTCTTCATCTCGAAACTCTCCTTTTTCAACATGATTTTTTAGACTTATGAGCTGATCATCAAGTAGTTCTCCGATGTATTGAAGCATTTCATGGTAGGCAATTTGGAGTATGTCGAGATTTATTGAATAAATACGATATTTCCCATTCAATGTCTCTGAAATAATTTTCTCCTCCAATAAAATATTCAAATGCTTCTTAATTGCTGGTTGAGAGATATTAAATGCTTCAACTATCTCCTTTTGGGTTTTGCTTCCTTGTTTAAGCATACTTAAAATATGGCGTCGTGTTGAATCACCTAATGCTCGATAAACATTTGGCATTATCATTTCCTCACTTTTCATATAACTGTTCGGTTATATTTAAAATATAAATATGAACAGAAATAATGTCAAGATTTTTCTGAAAAATTAAAATCATTATCCATAAGAAGTAACCTTTTTTATCTCAATAATAGGCGGATATTTTTGGATGAAAACGCTTAACTTACGTCTGTTCAATAATCTTCTATTGGTATTTTACTTATTACATCCATTACTACAGTTATTTTAGTTGTCCAAGTGAAATTTTTAGAGAAACTATATTAAACAGAAAAGGACCAGCTCAGCTAAATTGCTTTGCTAGTCCTAACTTCTATTTTGCTGTTCCACCATAACTTATTTTACCTTCCAGAATAGCACGTTCAGCAATTTGCCAGCTTCTAGCAAGGTGTTTCTAAAACGCCATCCTTTTATATTGAATTTGTCCTTGATCGCTCTGCATAGAAGAATGGTCGTTTATAGAACAACCAATAACCGACATGGCACTACATTAAATACTCTTTTTCCGTTCAAATATCATAAGAATGCAACACACCGAACTCTGTTTTTGTACATTTAACAGCATCGTTTGTTTGAAGACTCTCTGTTCATATTTTCCAATGGAATCCTTTTTCTTCGTTAATCTTATTTGCTACATTTAAAAATGTTGATAGCAGATCAGATAAAACAATATGTATGGAATAAATCTATTCTTGGTATGAAACCGCGCTGCTTTTTATTATGATTTATTTCTTAATAATTTCATTCAAATAAAGAGAGAATGGCTATAATCCATACACCTATCACAAGTATTAAAAACCACCAGCCGATAAACTTAACGTATTTTTTAAAAAATGATTTCTTAATGATTTTTTCTGAAAAGGAACTCATCTTTAAAAAATCATCAGGAAACTTTAACAGCATATAAGAAAAACTGCCAAAAATTAACGTAACCAATATTGCCATAATAAACATTTCCAAAGTACCTACTCCTAAACTAGACTAAACTAAACTTTAAATTTTACACAAAACGTCACTTACTAATTATATTCTTTTGTAACTAGATTGCCTATCAAAAAATCCCAGAGCTGTCCTAATAAACCACGTTCTAGAATCGAACTTCCTCAAAATCCTCCTTGTTGTATTCTTCACGTTCTTACCTTTTTCGTATAAAGCGTATATATTATCGCCATTTTCACCAAAACAATTCTTTTACTTTATACAAGACAATCCTTCAAAAGAAACTCCAATAAATTCGTATGATTCGGACATAAGGAGCAAATGCTGTAGTTATGTTCTAAAATCCAAAGTAGTGAATTACGAAAGAAATGCTTCTTATCTAGTACTTCTTTAAATGGCATTATTGCCTCAGAACAACTACATCACCTTCTATAGGAGGAAAAAATGAATATAAAATTACGGCTTAAAATAATGATTTTTCTTCAATTTTTTATTTGGGGATCTTGGCTCGTTACATTTGGTTCTTATATGATTAATACGTTGCATTTTACTGGCGCGCAAGTGGGAATCGTGTATAGTTCTAACGGTCTTGCAGCTATTATTATGCCAAGTCTTATAGGTATTATTGCCGATCGTTGGGTAAAAGCCAATGTTTTATACGGAATATTGCATTTCCTCGGAGCGATTACCCTATTTATAGCGGCTCAAATTTCAGATCCTACCATGATGTTTTGGATAATGCTCTTTAACTCAATCGTATATATGCCAACACTTGCATTATCGAATACGATTTCTTATTTTAGTCTGGAGAACAAAGGGTTTGATATTGTAAAGGACTTCCCTCCTATTCGTGTCTATGGGACAATTGGTTTTATTCTTGCGATGTGGATTATTAGTCTTGCCAAAATTGAATTAAGTAATATTCAGTTATTTATCGCTAGCGGCTCTTCGGTGGTACTTGCACTATACACAATTTCTCTTCCGGCATGCCCAACTTCCAATGAAATAAAGGACAAGTCATGGGTAAGCCTTTTGGGACTTGATGCTTTTGTTCTTTTTAAAGATAAAAAAATGGCTTTGTTTTTAATTTTTTCAATGCTATTAGGCGTTGCGCTTCAAATTACCAATACATTCGGTGATCCATTTTTACACGACTTCGCATTGAACCCTGATTATAAAAATAGCTTTGCTGTTAAATATCCAGCTATTTTATTATCAGTGTCACAAATTTCAGAGGTATTCTTCATTCTCACCATTCCATTTTTTTTAAGTAAGTATGGCATTAAAAAAGTAATACTCATCAGTATGGTGGGATGGACATTACGTTTTGTTTTCTTTGGGTATGGGAGCCCAATTGGTGGAGGATTTTTACTATTATTGTTATCAATGATCGTTTACGGTTGTGCCTTTGATTTCTTTAATATTTCGGGAGCCATTTTTGTAGAAAAAGAAGTCGACCATCGAATTCGCGGCAGTGCTCAAGGATTATTTAGTACGATGGTCAATGGAATAGGCGCCTATTTAGGGGCTGTCATTAGTGGAAAAGTAGTTGATTATTTTACAGTTGACGGCGTGCGAAATTGGCAAAATATTTGGTTGTTCTTTGGTGCCTATACGCTCGTTTTGGCCATCATTTTTGCCATCATTTTTAAATATAATCATGACAGCAATGCATTGAAAAATGGATAATCTTGCCCTGTAAAAGAAAAAGCCTTGCCGTTTTGGTTAAGGCTATTTTACTGGATTAAATGGTTGAACGCTTTCTCCACTCTTTAAGCGTAATCATTTTTAAATCTTCATCAACAAAATTAAGAGGTTGTTTCCCCAAAAAAAATGAATAGACACTCAGTATACTTTTCTATTATCATAAAGTATAAACACTACTTTTTGTAGATAAAAGACACACATAAGATAATATACCAACTTAGAAACAAAGGAGGCTAATTTAAATGGGGAGAGTCCAACAACTTGCACCAAATTTTTATTGTATTGATACACATGATTTAAATCGGGAACAGCGTACAGGCTCTTATTTGCTGATTGATGAAAAAATTGCCTTAATCGAGACTTCTGCCAGTCCGTCTATGCCATATATAATAGAAGGTTTAAATGAATTACATATTACACTAGAGGATATTCAATATGTAATTGTTACGCATATCCATTTAGACCATGCTGGAGGTGCAGGGTTATTTTTACAAAGCTGCCCAAATGCCACATTCGTTGTGCATCCACGAGGTGTATCTCATATGGTGGATCCTAGTCGTCTAATTGCAAGTGCAAAGAGTGTTTATGGAGCAGAATTCGATCGTCTATTTGATCCAATTGTCCCTATTGATGCTGAACGCATTATAGAAATTGGCCATGAGGAAGTCCTATCTTTAGGTCAACATCAGCTAACGTTTTATCATACAGAAGGTCATGCAAAACATCATGTATCCATACATTATTCTGCTACGAATGGATTGTTTGTTGGAGATACTACTGGTGTACGTTATCCAGAAATGGAGAGTGAATCAATCGATTTAATTATTCCCTCCACTTCACCGAATCAGTATGACCCACATACGATGGAGCAATCTATCCAGCTTTATGAAAAGTTAAAGGCTACTGAATTGTATTTCGGTCATTTCGGTGCATATAAAAATCCAACTGAAGCTTACAGACAAGTGCGCTACTGGACACCATTATTTCTAGCTGAAGGGAAAAAGGCGTTATTGGTATCTAGTGATTTTAAAGAACAAGTACAATTTTTAGATATCCGCTTAAAGGCTCTTTTGTACAACTATTTACAGGAAAATGGCATCGCAGAAAATCATCCGGTTTATCAAACAATCCCATTCGATACTATTGTTTCGTCAATGGGGATTCTGGATTACTTAGAGAAAAAGAATTCCCAAAATTAAAGCAAACTTAACTGGTGAGGAGTAATCCTCTCTGTTTCTTTTATGTTCTTTTTTCTTCAACGGTTACGATATGTTTGATTTCAGCAGGCAAGCAAGTGAGTTCTGATTTAAAGAACTCTGGGAATAGAAAGGCAAAGAGGGCGTAGTAATTTGGCCCTCTCTTACAGTCTTGTATATGACCCAAGACAGATTGAAAATCCTGCTCCTCCCTATCAATAAGGGATTACTGATAAAACAAATTTAACCAATTACTCGAATTGTTGATTTTGCGGAATTTGTGCATTAGGACATCGTTTTTTTAACTCTAAAATAAACTCCATTTTGTCTTTTGGTAAAATTTTTATACTCCCATGAGCTGCTGTTTCGTAAAATATTTCCAGTCCCTTATCAGATGATGAAATTTGATAACCAGTATACTTATCTGTCGTTGGAGAAACCCTTGTTATACTTTGATACGGAATCTTACTTTTGAATGGACCACCTTTAACTAAAAGATAATTTTCACAGAAAACAAACTTGATAGAATTTGCGTACCACCAAATAAAAACTAGTGAAACAATAAAGGCCGTTGACATAATAATAACCGTTAATAAAGATGTGATGATCGGAAGAAGTGATATAGCGCCAAATATCCAAACCAATAAAAACATCATTATTGCTAAATTAATATCTGTTTTTGCATGATAAACCATAAGAGTTATCCCACCATTCTTATTAATTTTCTCTAAAATTCAGTTACTATTATTAGAATCAATAGGCAATGGTTTCGCAAGTATAAGAACATTCTTTTAAGTGCTTTTAAATAATGGTGTTTTGATAAAAATCGAACTTTAATAATAACTTTTAGCCGATTTTGAAATAGAAAGCAAACGTCCAAGCAGTAATCGCCGACCCTAGAATAAGGGCATGGAGAATCATATGCTCCAGGTTGGGACGCGGATTATTTTTTATACGAGGAAGTATGGTAATGGTGTTCGAAAAAATCCTTTCGTATACTTGCTGCCATGTCTCGTTATTCGGCATTTTATAAACCATCACACCTGTCAAATAAGGCATCCACCAGCTAAAAATTGCCCCAATCAAAACAAGGGTCCATACAAATCCACTAATGCCGATCCATACGGACTCGCGGGTTAAAGAAAGCAAGATAGGGATCATCATAATTATGCCGTTCACCAACGCCTCATTGCGGCGCTCTTTGGCTGAGTAATGACGTACTCCGTTAAAAGGATAAAAATCAAACCATGTTGTAAGTTGATGATAAAGCAACGTTGCAACCTGCAATAGCAATAAATAAAAAAACATGGTTGTTCCTCCTGTCATTGTTATTCATACTTTTGTTTGAATCCATTGATCAATGCAGTAAGACCTACTTCGAACCATTGATTATAGTATTCCGGTGGCGCTGTGGGACGTTCAGGCCAATTACCTACCTCCGCAAGTGCATGACCAATAACAAAGACGGCGATCGACTGGATGATGAAAAGAACTTCTTCCGGACTTGCCTTTGTCTTTTCCATTGCAGCAATTAATGGGACAGCCAATTTAGCGCCCGTCTCTTCAGAAACGGAGTGAATGGCCACTAATGGAACCACCCCCGGATGCGCTTTCAATATGTTTCTGAAATTAGTTGCAAAAGCATGGAACGTCTGCGTCCATGGCAGCACAGTTGCTTCGTCAACAACAGCTTTTATGCTCACATCATCGATAACCTGTTGTATAAGTGCTTCTTTATTTGGTACATGATGATAAAGGGATGCCGCTTCTACATTCAATGTAGTGCCAAGACGACGCATAGATAATCCTGCAGCACCATACGAATCCAAAATATCCAACGTAGCCTGAATAATACGCTTGTTACTTAAAGGTTCTTTTTGTAATTTTGACAAAATTCATCTCTCCCCTCCTTAATCTAACACTGTTAGTTTAACGTCGTTAGATTGGAAATACAATTACATCAAAAGCCCATTTTTTCCACAATAACCAGGAACAGTCAGAATGGAGTTCTGTCGTAAAAGTAAATTGTATCGCTTTTTTAATACTGTTTGTTATTTTTTCTCCAACACCCGAAACACTGAAGCCGATGCTTTTTTGTTTAATCTATGCCCCCCATTCTCTTCTTTACTACACTTAGGAAGCACATCATTGCTCTTTTAAACGCTTTAAAGCTGATTGAAAATCCTGACTTTCCCCTACTTGACGGAAATTTTTAAATGGGTTGCTCACTTTTTTCATTCGCTCCAGTACAGCGGGAATTGTAAATTGATCAGGTGTTAAATGCTCATTAACCTCCTCCCAGTATAATGGTGTTGCCACCAAGCCCTTCTCATTACCACGAGTGGAATATGGTGCAATAATCGTCTTCCCTTCTGCATGCTGCACATAATCTAAATATAATTTTTGATGTCTATTCTTCTTTAAACGCTCGATTGTATACAATTCTGGTTTTTGCTCACATAAAAAACGACAGACAAATTCAGTAAATACTCGCACCTCTTCATAAGTAAAGGCATTTTCAGGTAATGGTATATATAGCTGTAATCCTTTGCCTCCCGATGTTTTCACAAAAGATTGGAGCTTAAAATAATCAATAATTCCCTTTAAATCTAGTGCCCCAGTAACGGCAAGCGAAAATTGATCGACAGAAGGAGGATCTAGATCAAAGACAATTTCAGTAGGATGTTCTGATTGTAAAGTTTGAAATGGAATATGCAGCTCAAGTGCAAGCTGATTGCCTAGCCACAATAATGTTTCAAGATTGTTGCATACAAGATAATGAATATCGTCCATCCATCCTGTTGAAGCAAATTCAGGTATTTTCTCAGGACTACTTTTTTGATAAAAGCTTTCACCCGGAACCCCATGAGGAAATCGAATTAAGGTAAGCGGTCGATTTCGCAAAAAAGGAAGTAAATATGGAGAAATCATTTGCAAATAGTGCAAATAACCATCCTTCGTAATACCGATTTCAGGCCAAACAGGCTTATCAGGATGCGTAATCTGAACAGTATCTGGAATCGGAAAAAGTTGACGTTGCATATGCTGCCAATGACAATCCTCTGGCAACATTTCCAGTCGAAATGCATGAAAACGCGGTTCTCGACATTTGCTGCCATCGAAATCAATACATGCTATATCAACACAAACGGATGGCTCCAACTCCCATGTTTCATTATTCCTCTGCCCATTTGCTTGAAAAAAAGCAGTAAGTATTTTTCGCTCTTCCTCTGACATTCCATGTTTAAAAATAACTACTTCAACTAGCTTCTCCAGTTGATAAATACTGCCATGAAAATAACCATTGCCATGATCATATCTCGTGACTATGACCGTTACATATCTCCAATTCTTTATTTTCAACCAATGTGTCGAGCGTGTATCACCGACCCATTTACTTGTTTTCTTCTTCGCTATCATGCCCTCTCCGTTGTAAACCTTAATAGCCTGCCAAAGAGACTCACTATGCTCCATACTGCTAATCGCTTGTAAAGGACATTGATCCTCATAATTGACAGACACCGGGAGCTTTAAAGTCGTAAAAAGCTTTGAAAGTTGCTGTTTGCGTGTTTTTAAATACTTACTTGTCAAGGATTCCCCTTTATAGGTTAGTAAATCAAAAGCAATATAATGACAAGGAAAAGCTTTTGCGTGCGTAGCAATAACTTCTTTGTTTTGCATCCTCCCTCTTTGTTGGACAAGCGAAAAATCACTGTTAAAGTTATTCTTTAAACAAACTAATTCACCATCAAATGTAAGTGGTAAATACTTTTTAACTTTATTAAATATACTCTTACAAAAATCGAGTATCTCTGGAAACAAGTGATTTAAGTTATTGCCATTTCTACTTATTAACATTGGCTGTTCGTCCCATACTAACATACATCTAAATCCATCATATTTTGTTTCGTACATCCATTCCTCACCAATAGGCGTTTCAAGCACTTCCGTTAAAAGCATTGGTTTCATAAGAATACCTACTTTTCTTTTTACCTTCAGTTTTTGACGATTTCACTTTAAGATACATAAAAATAAGCAAAATATATCATAGTAAGAAAAACGAGGTGATACAGATGCATACAGTTTGGAAAGGCAGTATCTCATTTGGTCTTGTCAATATACCGGTAAAACTTCATGCCGCTACTGAAAATAAAGACATTAAATTACGACAGCTCCATAAAGAATGTCATACCCCTATTAGCTATAAAAAGGTTTGTGAAGGCTGCGACCAAGAAGTAAAAGATGAAGATATTGTGAAGGCGTATGAATATGCCAAAAATAAGTTTGTCGTATTAGATCAAGAAGAGTTAGAGAACTTGCGGAAGGAAAATGAAGATAAGGCCGTTGAAATCATTGATTTTGTGAAATTAACTGAAATCGATCCTATTTATTTTGAACGCACTTATTTTTTATCCCCTGATTCGACTGGCGGAAAGGCTTATTCCCTATTACGTCAAACATTAGAGCAATCCGGAAAAATAGGCGTTGCTAAAATTATTATCCGTTCAAAAGAGCAATTAGCGATCGTCCGTGTTTATCAAAACGCTTTAGTTATGGAAACGATTCATTACCCAGATGAAGTAAGAAATGTAGGTGATGTTCCAAATGTTCCAAGCGAACCAAACATTGTTCCAAAAGAGTTAGAAACCGCACTGATGCTCGTCGATCAATTAACAACAGAATTTAATCCCGAAAAATATACGGACGATTATCGCAATTCATTAATGGAGCTTATTGAGGAGAAAAAAGCGACGAATACAATTTCAGCTAACGATAAACGCCCAGTCCCTGATAATGTCACGGACTTAATGACAGCTCTTCAAGCCTCCTTAGAGAAAACGAAAAAACCTGCAACGAGAAAACGAGCAACGAAAACGAAGAAAAATGCTTAAAAATCCACACATAAGAAGCGTATCCTTTATTTATTGGATATGCTTTTTTTTAAGAATCTCCCTTTTACTTTTTACGACTAATAGCTTGTCTCTATACATTCCATATTTGTGATAAAAATTAGGTTTGCCAATCTCCTCAAAATAACGATTCCATTTAAACATTTTAATGAATATCGCAAAAGTTGGTTTGTAATTCGACTTTTCCAAACCTAGTTTTTGTAAAATAAATCGTTTTGTTATTCGATAGACTCGTATGAAATAATGTGTATCTAAGAAAATAATTAAATCAGCATCCGAAAAGCTTTGTGCTACCCAGTCCTCATTATGAACGCCCTCAATAATCCAAGCTTTCGTCAGAATAATATCATTCAAATAATCCACTTTTTGTTGATCGGTCCTTCTAATATCCCCAGAATTTTGTCTGATCCAAACAACATTATCTAATTCATAATAAGGAATATTTAATTTCTCGGATAATTCTTTCGCTAAAGTTGTTTTCCCACTCCCAACAGAGCCAATGATATGTATTTTACGCGGAAGTTTCTTGTTCAAACGAACACTCCTATTCTTTATAGTTTGTTAATTATGTTGCTCATCACCAATATTTAATGATGATAATTTGTTAAAAAAGTCATTATATACGTTGATTGGAGTGGAAGCTGGGCGCCTCCTTGGGGATTAGCGTCACAGATGAGACCTTGGAGCGCAGCGAAGCGGCTCATCGGACGCCCCAGGAAGCTCTGCTCTGCGCGAAAGCGAAGCGTCAGCGGCAAAGCGACCAGCCGGAACGGAAATCAACCCACATTTATGCTATTAGTCTAATTTGTAAGAATATTATATTTATTGTACAATATTCTTACAAATTAAGATGGAGTTGAAGGAGCTAAATTGTATGTATCAAAATGAATTCCATGGAAACCTAGAAAAATATAAAGACCCTATTGAATATGATAAACTTCATGAAAATTACAACGTGGATTTACATTATATTGAGAATCTACTTAGTAAGAAAAGCGATACGATAATTGAATTAGCTTGTGGGACAGGTCGATTAGCTATTCCCCTTGCCAAGCAAGGATTTGAGGTTTATGCAGTTGATATTCACGAAGGGATGATTCAGCAGGCCATTGAAAAAGCGGAAAAGGAGAATGTTGATGTACATTTTACTTTGCAAGACTGCACGCAGCTTCATTTACCAATCACATCAAATTTTATTTATATGACAGGTAATTCATTTCAACATTTTTTAAGTAATGAAAGTCAAAATGCTTTATTCCAATCCGTTAAAAAGCACTTACATCCCGGAGGAGAATTTGTATTCGATACGCGAAATGCTATTTTAAGCGAACTATCTATCGTAGATGAATACGAAGATAGCCTAGTCAATAGCAAAGGTGAAACACTAACCATTCAACATCGTGAAGAATATGACCCTATCACACAAATCTTAACTTGCCGTTCTATAAATAAGCTAGAACACGCTACTTTCGAAGATTCAATTCGACTTCGCTATACATATCCAATGGAATTAAAAAGGTTATTAGAACAAAATGGGTTCGATTTGTTACACCTCTATGGATCATGGAACAAAAGTGAATTTACAGAAGAGAGCGTATCTATGATTGTACATGCACAATTGAAAAAATAAATACCTATTTCCAGAACACCAGTTCCCACCCTTCTGTTATAATGAAGAAAAAACTAGGAGCTCAATAGATGATAAACATTCGTGAACGTATGGAGCATTACCGTATAACAGGTTTAAGCATTGCAGCTATCGAAAAGGGAAAAATAAGTAAGGAGGATCACTTTGGTGTTTTAGAAGCAGGTACCGATAAAAAAATCAATAAGGAAACCATTTTTAATGCTTGCTCAATTAGTAAGTTTCTAACAAGCATGTTAGTGATGAAATTAGTGGCACAAGGGATTGTAGATTTAGATGAAGATGTTAATAAAAAACTAGTTTCATGGAAGGTTCCTGACAATACATTGACAAAACATAAAAAAGTTACATTACGCAACTTATTATGTCATCAATCTGGTATTGTGGACCCTGAGGGCAGTTTTAAGGAACTAGAATCTTTCAACGAAATACCGTCTATGGTAGAAATATTGAATGGTACAACTCCTTATTGCCCTACTACCATTGAAGTGACTTTTGAACCTGAAAGTGAATTTCACTATTCTGATGCAGGCTTTTGTCTTGTTCAATTATTACTAGAAGATATAACGCAAAAACCTTTTTCTCATCTCATGGACAATTTTATATTTAAGCCACTGCGTATGACGAACAGTACATTTTCTACCTCTCTTTCAACATCAAATTTAGATAATTTTGCATGTGGCCATGATCAAAATGGAGCGTTAATTCCAGGGAACTATTCTATTTATCCTTATCTTGCAGCTTGTGGTATATGGACTACGCCCAGCGATTTAACAAAATTATTACTGGATATTATGCATGCGGTCAAAGGGCAAAGTAAAATTGGCATTACTACAAAACAAGTAAAAGAACTTTTCCGCTCACAAGGATGTAAAGAATGGACAGGTCTCGGCGTATTTTTAGATGGCACGGACGACAAACTCGAGTTTTCCTCTCTTGGCTGGGGTGTTGGGTTTCAATGTATGCTAGTCGCCTATCCATACCTTGAACAAGGGATTGTTATGATGACCAATACTGATACAGGTATGCATCAAATGAAGGGAATCATGGGTGAAATCTATCATTCACTTTACTAATAACGGAAAAAGAGACTAAGCATCAAGCTTCTCCTAGCTTGTCGACAAAAGAATAAAGATAAAAAAAGTGTATCAATAATCAAAGGTTGCTTTTCACTCCGAGTTGACGCTTTCTGCGGGGTTTTCAGCTCAAGCTCATCCCGCAGGAGTCGCCACTCTCCGTGAAAAATCCACGGTTCCTCATCATTAGTATGAATAAACAATCCGAACTAAAATAGTATTATAACTACGATTAAATTAACAAAAAGATCCAACTTAAATTTCCAGGGAATATGTTTGATTATTTTTCCTCCATGGCAATACTCACCATAGAGGAAAACGAGACGGTTTCAAAGCTCCTCGCAAAATGCTAAATATCGGAGTCGTTTATATCACCATACAGCTTTATGCAATCAGAAGTAGTTTTTTCTAAAGTCTGAGAAAATGATCATCAAGCCTCTTTCTTCACCTTATAATGCATTTGCACCATTTGTCCATAGCGTTGTGTATTGACTAACTTCAAATCTTGATATGGGTTATGATCCTTAAACAGTGGAATTCCAGAGCCTAAAAGATGCGGTGTAATCGTAATAATTAATTCATCTATTAACTCTTCCTTCATGAAAGCATCGAGAATTCCTGCTCCGCCAACCATCCAAATTTTCGCACCTGCCTGTTCCCTTAATTTTTTCGTAAACGCTACAACATCTTCATTCACAAACTCAACATGTTCGTTTTTACCACTTTGTGATGCTGTGAATACATAACATTTCTTATCGGGATATGGAAAAGATTCAATATGGTCTACAATGTAATCGTACGTTCTTTTCCCCATAATAATGGTATCGATGGATTGATACATGTCGGAATAGCCAGCATCCCCTTCCCCCTCTGTTTCTTCTAACCATTGTAAATCATCATTCTCTTTCGCAATAAATCCATCCAAACTAGTCGCAATATATAAAATGATTTCTCGTGACATAAAGTCATCTCCTTTTCTCTTTTGTAAAACTCCTGAACAATATTTATACTAATCATAAAACATGACAACTACTGGCATGATTAAATGAAAAAGGTGAGAAAATGTCAAAAGCAAAACGTCTATTAGATATCCTTCTGTTTGTGAGTGCAAAAAAGAAATTTACAGCACAGGAAATTTCAGATGAATTCAATATATCGATTCGCACGGTTCATCGTTATATTTTAGATTTAAGTGATATGGGCTTGCCTATTTACGCAGAACAAGGACGAAATGGTGGCTATACTGTCCTAACGAGCAGACTACTCCCACCTATTTTATTTACAGAAGATGAGGCCGTTTCGATTTTCTTTGCGTTCCAATCACTTCTTTATTACCGTGATTTACCTTTTGATACGGAAATTAAATCCGCTTCTCTAAAGCTTTATAGCTCGCTACAAGAGGAAGCAAAGCGGAAAGTGGATAAACTTCAATCCTACATTGCGTTTTGGAATCCTAAACGGGCGATTGAAACCCCATTATTGAAATCCGTTTTAGAGGCAGCCATCGAAAACAAAAATCTTCATATTCACTATGAATCCAAATCAGGGACAACAACGAAACATATTCATCCAATTGGTGTTTATGCTCATGATGGGTTGTGGTATATGCCTGCCTTGGATTTCATAAAACAAAAAATATTATTGTTTCGTGTAGATCGTATTATTTCCATCATAGAAAGCGAAGAAAACAAAGAGGTATTTTTAAATTTGAAGGAGTGGTTTAGTAGCACATATGAAAATAAACAACCTATCCGTTTACATGTACTATTATCAAGTGAAGGTGTGCGACAATGCAAAAGCGAACCAAACCTTGAAGATTTTGTCGTTATAAAAGAAGATGGCACCGGTTATATTGATTCCATAATAGACAAAGGTGAGCTTAATTTTATTAGTCCCCTCTTCTATCGACTTGGTATGCATGCACAAATCGTAGAACCGAAAGAATTAGTCGATATTTTACGACAGCAGGCAAAAGACATTTTATCTATGTATCCAGAAAATGATTAATGTTATATGACGATTTTGTAAGATTGGCGTAACATTCATCGTTACTACTTTACGGACAACCTCTTTATACTTTGTGGTGAGGAGTGAGGAAAAATGCAACCAATTGAATTAAACAAACGAATTGATACATTAGACTATTTAAGAGGATTTGCTTTATTAGGAATTATTTTAGTCAATATTCCAGGATTAATGTTGATTAATCTACCAGACACATCTGTAGATATTGCATATGATAGGTTTTTAACACTTTTTGTGGAAGGTAAGTTTTTTACCATTTTTTCATTTTTATTTGGTGTAGGCTTTTATATTTTCATTTCCCGTGCAATGGCTAAAAATGAAAATGCCTACCGATTATTTATTAGAAGAATTATTATTTTATTGTTAATCGGACTTGTACACTTTTATTTCCAACCCGGAGAAGCATTAACCATCTATGCCATATTTGGGCTAATCGCGTTACCATTTTACAAAGTTCGTAAAGAAATAAACCTGACTATAGGGCTTATATTATTAGCGGTAACCGCTTATTTTGGCGTAAAAATTGTGATGCCGTTTCCGCTAATTTTACTGGGATTAGCTGCTGGGCAGTATCGAATTTTTGAAAAGATCCATGACAATCGTAAAAGAATAGCTATCATGACAGTTATTATGTTCTTTATTAGCATAGGGGGATTACTGCATCAATGGCATTATGTCCCTGACGCAATGGTGGACTTTAACAATATTACAGAAGATGAATATGCAAAACACGTGACAAACGTTGAACAATTTCCACTAATCGGGCTTCAATTTAGCCCATTTGTTTCGGCATTTTATGTAGGATTATTAATGCTTTTACTGCAACTTCCTATTTTCCAGATCTTGCTTTCACCATTAAAGGACTACGGCCGCATGGCATTAACAAACTATTTAGGACAAACGGCGCTAATCTTAATAATCGGCAACGCCTTTCATCTTATAGAGAATATCCGTCTCGTCCAATCTCTTTGGATTTGCATAGGCATTTACATTTTCCAATTACTATTTAGTAAGATTTGGTTAAAATTCTTTAAATTTGGTCCATTTGAGTGGTTCTGGCGCATGGGTACTTATTGGACAGTACCTTCCTTGCTGAAAACTTCTACTAGTTCTAAGAACCGCTCCTAAGATAAACAGGTATTATTTTTAGAAAGTGACAAAGACCTAACAGAAATCTTTTTTACTTCATAACATAGTAATGTACCTAATTCGCTTCCAACTTGCTCATTCCTTGGGCAAGAAACACACCCCCATTATTAAATCTTTCTTTGGTCACTTTCCGCTTAGGATAAGTGACCTTTTTTCATATCATTTACCCCAAAATTTACTTCATATAAAAAAACCGACAAAATCATTCAAGATCTTGTCGGTACTCTGCTTATTTAGCAGCCCAAATATCAATTTCTAATTTAATCTCAGGAAGTCCTAAAGCAGTAATATAAGCAATCGTCATAGATGGATATGGATTTCCAAACATCATTTCCCATTGTTGATAGAAGTCATCCCAATCTATTTCTTCTGTTGCCCAAATATTGGCCTTCACCACATTATCTGCGTTAAGTCCCTCTGCTTCTAATATTAATTGAATATTTTTTAATGTATTCTTAACCTGCTCTGTTTGAGAAGATGGCAATTCACCGCTAGCTCCTACTCCAATCTGTCCAGATAAAGCATACATTGTTGCATCCTTAGGAATTATTGTAAGATGGCTGTAATTGCCAACAGGGCTAGGTACTTGGATTGGATTTTTGCGTGTTATTTTAGTATTCATGTTAATCTCCTTTAGGTTTTTATTTTTCTAAAAAAGGGCAGACTCGCCCCTAAAAACTCCATTTTAGAAAAAAACAGCTGTTGAGAATCCGATACCCATACTTAAAAAACGTATTGATCTTTTTTTCATTTGGATTCTCCCCCTTCACCTAAAGTTATTTTCATATTACCATGTTTTTCATAAAATAATCAAATCTCTACATTTTTATTTCTTTTTCCTTTTTGGTGAATATCTTCACTAATCCCAATAAACAATAAATCACAGCTGACACTATAACACTATAAAATAACACAGTGATTGAGGTTGGACCCCATACTGTAATAAACTCCCAATTCGATCTCTCTGGTAATAGTTTCGGGAACATAATGATAAGTGCAAAAATTATTGCAACACTTAAAGAATGAAAGATTAATAAAAAAGTTCTTTTTATATTTAAAGATACTCTAATTCGTTGTTTTTTAACAATTTCCCTTAAGGTTGTAAGCAATAGAATACTTAAAAACATCCCCAAGCCTACAACAATAACACATATAAGTGAAATAATTTTATCCAAATTCTGAAAGATGTCAGTATGAATAGTATTTACCGTTTTCCCTTCCCACAAATCTATCACACCTTGCCCTATCACAGTTGTATAGCTCGAGTTCATATTGGATAATACGGCTATTCCTAATTGTTCATCGGGCTGCATGACGAAATAAGATGAGAATGTTGGATTTTCACCAGCATGGGATATATATTGTTCTTCTTTTCCCATAACTCCCCATCCACTTGCATAGTATGTGTCCTTATCGAAAGGCTCTACAGATTGATCTGGGATATGCGATTCTTGAATAATTTTATAATCAATCGAATCAATTTGGCTATTTCCTATCTGTAGCTTTAACCATTTTGCTATATCGCTTGTGTTACTTATTACATATCCTGCAGGTACATTTCCACGGTAGATTGGTGGTGTATATTCCTGCTCTCTCATCAGTCCTATTTTATATCCTGAGGCCATCTCATTTGATTTAACTTGATGAAGTCCAACAAATGTATTATTCATAGAGACTGGTTCTAATATTTGCTGTTTGATATACATATCAAAGGGTTGTTTTGAAACCTTTTCAATAACGAGTCCTAAAACATCATAATTGATTGTTGCGTATTCAAATGAGCTACCTGGCTGTCTATTTAATGGCTGATCAAGCAATTTTTTCACAGTCAACTCAAGAGCATTCGGTTCGTTGCTTTTTGGGATATTAGATATTGTGTTAGTAGCTATTCCACTTGTATGATACAGTAACTGATTAATAGTAATTGACTGAAGCTTTCCATTATATTTTAACTTTAACCATGGGATATACTTTCGGACATCATCAGAACGTTTTAGTAAGCCTTCCCTTTCCAATTGTAGAATGGCTAATCCTGTAAATGCTTTCGATGTCGATCCTAGTTCAAATAATGTATTAGAGGTAACTGGTGTTTTTGACTGAACATCGGCATATCCAAAGCCTTTTTCATAAACCGTTTTCCCCTTTTCTACAATTACTATCGATATCCCTGGAATTTTACTAATCGCCTTTTGCTCTTGAACAAATTGATCAATCTTTTGAGTTTTTTCATTTGCATCTGCGTTTACTATTGTTGGCATTAAACTATACAAGGCCACAATCATAACAATTATAAACATATAGATTTTTACTAGTGATTTCATTTTCATTTCTCCTTTAAGCACTCATTGCTGGTACAAGGTTATGAACTTTCTTAACAGCATCGTTAACTATACCAAGCAATTTGGACCACAACTATCGTTTCACATGACTAAAAACATCAGAACATGACAGTTTTGTAACGTACAGTGCTTTTTAAATCTTTTTAGACTTGAAATCTAAAATAGACATAAAAAGATCAGATTCTCATTCTAAAAAATAAGAACTGATCTTTTTTATGATATCCATTAGGATTTAAATATTGTTCTTTCTTCAACTTGTTGCTAAAAAGAAGAAAAAACTGTGTTGTTATCGTTTATTTTTAATGACAACCTCAGTTACAGCTAACGATTTTCTTGGTTTAATATTATTCAAGATAATATCCGCGATGTCATTAGGATCCATTAATGTTTTCGTTTTTTCCTCAGTAAATATCCCGTCCCAAAATTCTGTTCTCATACCACCCATGTATACAGCACATACATTAATAGCTGTTTCGCTTAGTTCTAATGCTAGACTCTCAGTAAATCCTCGTACACCAAATTTACTAGCACAATAAACAGATTCAGTTACTTTTCCATCTAATCCAGCTGTAGAAACAATATTAACAATTGTTCCTTCATTACGTTCTTTCATACCTTTTAGTACTGCTTGTGAACAAAAAATTGTTCCTTTTAAATTAATATCAATCATTTGATGAACTGAATCCTCACTCAAGTTTTCAGCATAATCAAAATAACCAACACCCGCATTATTAATTAGTAATGGAATGGATCCAAAATCATCTTGTATAGAATGAATGATTTGAGTAACCATTTGTTTTGAAGAAACATCCACCTCATAAATAGAATAGCCATTAGTTAAAGTTTTAGCCGTATTCTCAAGCTTTGATTTTGTTCTACCAAGTAAACAAATGTGATATCCTAAAGACGAATATTTTTTAGCAAGTGCTGCACCTAAACCACTGCCTGCCCCTGTTATAACAACGATATTTTTACTCATACTGATCATCCTCTCTCGTACATAATTATACCAAAATACGAGTTTCTATCAATAAGAAGAACATGACACTGTATCCTCACCACGCCTTATCGAGAAGCCGTAATAGGTACTGTTACACATCTAAGTTACTCATATAACGCCCAATATCCTCAATACCCGCAAAAGTAAAAATAAGGTAACACTCCTAAAATGCTAGAAAGTCATAGCTCATTCAATAGCTTACAGGTAAATCAATTGGGGTACATTTGAGAACAATCTACTCCTTTGTCCCCTAAGTCAAGTCACTCCATTTTTAATGAGTGATTTTTAATTTTAGGTTTACTACTGAATTGACGTTTTATAAAACCACTTTCACTTTTTGATAGTTCCCTCCTGAACTTTATCAATCATGGTCCATATATGTCCAACTTTTCTTGTCAACCAACATTATTTTGTCATTTTTTGGGTTTTCGATGCATATACTATTATATTTATTAATCAAAAGGCATACTTTCATCGAACACAGAATATAATTCTGGAGGGTGTTAAATGAACACTATTAAATCTTTAATTTTCCCCCAAGACTTGCATAGATTAAGCAAAACTCTACTTAAAGAGATTTGTAATAAATTGACTTTAGAATCCAACGGCAATGTAAATGAATTAGCTAGTAGAGTATGGGATGTTTTTGAGCATATTGAAGGCGATGTTCTTAAAATAATCAGCAATAATATTTTCTCTGGAGCAGTTTCTTTAGCTTGGTTCCAATCGACAAATAAAACTGATTTCACAGGATTTAAACAAAGTATTATTAATAAAATGCCATTTAACCCTTTCGAAACAGTGGTTACACCAAATAGCGAAAATGTTCCTATTGATCCTACCATTATTGCTGCTGCTGAAATCGAAGGTTCACAAATATATTATTTACGATTTATTCATAGAACTGGTGTTAATGTTGATTACTTTTTAGCAAACCGCAGAGAATACATTAAACATGAAATTACAACAGTTTACATTGATGAAGTTAAGGGAATAATTGAAGTACGAGCAAGTTCAGCTGTTGCCAAAAAAATAATTGCTTGGTTAACTAAAATAGTCGATGAAGAATACGAATTCAAACAGTATGATTTATTGGGTAATTATGGTGGAAATCTTGCGACTTTAGCGGATTCCCTTCAAGGAAGGCTGATTGATGCTACAGGAAGACCAGCAGGATTAGTCAATACATTTGAAGAAACGCAGGGTCAATCCATTGTGAGTATACTTTCTGCAATTGATGAATACTATACTAATGGTGAATTATCAGTTCTAGAGCAAAATTTAAATTGCGAACATATAACTGGTATTTTAGAAACAACACCTTTTACTTTGTTACTTTTAAGTGGTCTTGAAACGATAGGATTAGGTAGTATTAGAGAACTAAGAGGTTTACCCTTATACAATTATTTAGAACCTTATCTTTCCAAACAAAAAGGATCTATACTATTTGAACATAGTGTTGATGGCGTGAAACAAGAATATTCTGTTCGAATCGGTGTAAATACAAAGACATTTAAGTTCAATGTATTTGCGTCCGAACCTGTATTGGATTATATTAGAGAAAAATTGATTTACCAAATTTATTCTGCGAGGTAAAAGTATTGAGCAATTTAAAGCCATGGGAAATTTCTCAAAAAATAGATAATGCACTTGAGGCAATCGCTATAAGTAAAATCGGAAAATTTTACCATAGTTATATTGCAAAAATAACTAACTTACCTCTTGGATTAGTTATTGATCAACTATCTGAATTAGAAAAACAAGAAGCACTCGTTATAAAATTAGAATTTCAATGTGAGGAATGTAGTAGAAGTATTTTGACTGCTAGTAAATCCGAACTTGAAAATATCGATTCCATTACTTGCAAATATTGTGGTACAGAAAATTGTTTTGATCCTTTAAACGCTATTCCAATTATTGAATTAAGTGAGGATTTCAGACAAAGTTTTTCAAAAAAAAAATTAATAATAAAAAGGAAAATGTCGGGTTAAGTAAACACAATAAACCTGAGAGTTTAAGAGAAATTATAGATATTCTAGCAAAAGAAAATTCTGATCAAGTATTAGATAAAGTATCAAAACTTGGGAAAGTTACTATTATACTAGGAGATGGTTACATGGGTGAATCTAGTAAATATGGTGGTCTAACTTTTGGAGAAAACAAAGGTAATATAACTATTGAAAACAATGGTACACTCAGTCAAGGGATAGCTAGCCCTCCAAGTGACATTATCAATGCTTTACAACAACTTCACGAAGAAATTCAACACCTATCCGTTGAACAACGAGAAATTGCAGAAGCTCATTTTGAACTCCTTGAAACTCATATAAAAAATGGAGATAAAGAGAAAGCTAAAAAACCATTAGAGAAATTAAGTACTATAGTAGGTGTTATTAGCTCTATTGTATCTATCGCTTCAACCTTAGGACTTGGAATTCCTTTAAAATAATTAATATCAAATGTTTTTAGGCTAACATCATTTGCGAACTCCTTTACGATTTCCGTGACATCCGCGGAGGCTTTGGCCAACGTGATGTTGGTCACTCAGTCGTGTTGTTGCTGTCGCTTCGCTTTCGCACAGTTAAATTGCCTCAGTACATGGCGTTAATAGACTGAGTTCCTATATTTCAGAGGATGTCAGTGAGGTAGTCATTTACTGCTGCTTTTGGTGCATCATTAGTAAATTTCAGAATATCATTATCCTTTTTTGATTCTTCAATTTAATCCAAGTAGAATGTAATGACAACACAGATCTTAAATCAGAAGATCAATTATGGTAAAACTTTTTAATATTGTCTTTTAAAGGTGCTGTCTGTATATTACGAGGTACTGAAAAACATCCCGTTTTTAATGCAAAAAAACAAAAAGACCAATTTTTGCTCATGAAATTGAACAAAAATTGGTCTTGTTCTATTCTCCTTTACTATCTTTTTCTTCTAAAAGTGTAATGATTCGTTTCAAATTCACGTCGAATATGGCTGTTGTACTCTATTCTTAAATTCGCTTTTTTTGCTTCTATTTTATAATGAGTACATGCAAATTCCTTTATTCTCCCCTGTTTTGGAATACTTCTTGTTCTCCGTACTTATCTAAGAAAATTCAGATTTACGTTTTTTAATGATGGAGAGATGCGTTCTCAATATACAGATGCTGAATTGTATATAGAATTATGTTTAGTCCTTTCAAAATAGGGAAAAGAAAAAATATAGAGCCAGATTCAATATTTTGGGGAGGGATTAATAATGGCGAAACGAAGAACAGGTGTTGTAATTGCAGGGTTAGCTTTAATAGCATCTTATTTAAGAAAAAAAGAAAACCGTGATAAAGCATTAAGTTTGCTCGATAGTGCAAAATCTAAATTAGGATCCTATTTTAATACTGTGGAAATGGACAAAAACATATCCGAGCGGATAACTGCTCAAGCTGCGACACGAGCTGGAACATCTCCAACAAAAATAGCTTCAAACGAAATGGTTGCTGAAGGTGGAGGACATACAGGTATCCACTTTTTCAATGAAGAAATTCAGGGAAAAGAACAATAATAACACAAACCTTCTCAATCCACTTTAGACCACTGGATATAGTAACCAATTGAGTTTTTCAATTATATTAAGTATTAAAAGTCGATTTGTACCGAAAATTTTGGTATAAATCGACTTTTTCAGTGGCTTCCCCAACACAGATTGACATTTTAGTTTATTTTTTATTTAGCTACTAAAATTCTTTTTACTCAAATTTTGCGTAACTTATAAAAATATCCCCTTCAAAAAGGACATGTAATTGACTAGAATTATATAGTCATTTTATATGCCCTATTTAAAGAGGATCATCATTCCAAACTAAGTATTCTCCAGTTTATTTATCATTCAAATCATCAGGATAAACAACTTTGTTAATTACATCTCCATTTGCTTCATCTTTAAAAATTACTGTAACTTTAAACTTCTCCGGATCCATTCCACTGAAAAGTTGATAATACATACCCACTATAGCAAGTCCCATTGATGACATAGCATCAAAACTGTTTTCAAACTGTTCTTTATTTACAGTTAGGGTAAACTCCGTAAATGACTTGTTATAAGTTACATCTTTTATAGAAGAAAAATCATCACTAGTTTTAATTTCATCTACCGTTTTTAAAACACTTTCTTCCAGCTCTTTCAACATTTTTTTATGCACTGATTTAGGCATTTTGTATGTTACAGAGCCGTCACTATTTTTAATGACTTCTTTAACCCCTTCTTCTTTTGCTTCAGTAATCGCTGTGTCGATGTCCTGACCTTCCAAAAACGAAGCTGGTATTGTAACTTCAACGTTTAAAAGTCCTTTATCGACTTTTAATGATGTTTCCTCTGTTGTTTTATCAGCATTATCGGTTTTCTTACCACTATCGCTTTCTTTATCCTGGCTACATGCTACTAGCAAAATAACTAGTAGCAATGTTAGTGGTACTAAAAGTAATTTTTTCATTGTTCAAACTCCCTCCTCCATAAATATACATAAACGTATGGGAATTTACTATATCAATTTTTATCTTTTCCTCTTTCCTTTGCTATTCCCCTTCATTTAGCTTCTTTCTCAGTCTCAAAACTGCTGTGCTTTTTCATGCTTGGTAGAGTTACATCATGAAAATGTTTTTGGCCATAAAAAGCATTCAATTGAATGCTTTTCTGCCTCTACACACTTTTATAAGTATTTTAATTGCAGAAGGTGTTGTTGTTACACAGTTGCCAAAATAATAATTTTTTCATCCAATAAAAATCAAAGGATTGTCTTCACACAAATTAGGGATACAAGTTATCCTTGTACCCCTTAAAAATCTATATAAGCATTTGTAGCACTATCTAAAGATATTATGTTCATACAGGTAATCATACGAAAGATCGACGAACAAATACTCATGCTCGTTAATAGCAATCGAAAATGTTCTTGTAATTTCCCCTGTCTCGATATCTCGATAAAGCTCTGAAATTTCTCCGCTTTGATCGTTGCGCATTTTAATGATTGTTTGTAGAAAGTATGGACGCCAACTCCAGTTTTTATTGATCGCTCTTGGCTGCAATTCCCACTGACCATCTATACGCATTACGTTTGGGGATAGTTGGAAACCATCTTCATTACAAATATATACTCGGAACGAATAACTATCCAACAGCTGCGCTAGATGCTCTAGATGTGTGATGTTGTCACTAGAAGGTTTAACACGATGGACTATCGCTTCTAGCTCCTCCCTCAACTTTTTTAACTCAAAATATTGCGCCTCAAGAATTTTCTTTTCAGAGGTAATAAATTGCTGACACTCCTCCTTAAAACGCTCCTTTAAAATATCCTTCTCTACGAATGTCAATGCAGAATTTGCCAAGTATCGGCCCTGATAAAATCGGCCTCCATTCTTCCAGGCAAATTGTAATTGATAAACAGTTTCGATTCCTTCAAATAAAAGATTTGCGCCAATTTTATAAGCGAGGCTACCTATTGCTGATATCATATCTGATTGTGCAGACCAAGAATCATAATTTAAGTCACGAATATTGACCTTTAAGATTTGTGGTGATAATAGAGCAATGTGTTCTAAATGACTCTCCGCTCCTACTTCCTGAATAGCAATTTTGACACCAAAAGTCGTAAAGTAACGTACTGCATGGTGCAACTTATGAATGTCACCTAAAAAACGATGCTCAGAAACAACTAATACAATACGATGTAAATCCTCTTCACTGATATATTGTTGAATAATATTAAAATGACTTTCACCGAAATCCTGCATCAGTAAGTTCGGGTTACTTGGAATATAAATATCAATATCCTGTCCGATTTCTTCTACTTTGGCTAGTGCAGCGTGTAAAATTTTATGTTCCATATCGATACGATATTCTTCTGGAATATCTTCGTTATTCACAAAATCTTTTAAATTAATTTGTTGACCCTCAATTTGTAACTGTCCGGAAATTTCGTAGGCAATCACCGTATGCGCATCCGCGCTAAATATCGGTTGAAAATACCCATGTATTTGATCTAAATTTGTTAACACTTCAATTGCATCCATTGTCGAAACCTCCATACATGATGTTATCCAAGAATAACATTACATTCACAGCTCATTTCATGAAAAAAAAGCTCTCTGACTGTATAATAATTTGTTTAAAGTAAATTGGCAACTTCACATGGCGTTATTTTATGGAATAAATTGTTCCGGAATTTAACTAACTCCACCAAAATGATGTATTCATCAAACGGATTAGCGTTTAATAATTTTTCTACACGCCTTCTGCTCATCACTTCTTGCAATAAAGGTCATAAAAAGTACCATAACTAAGACGAAAAAACATTTCTTTTTCATAACACATTCGTACACTAAAACATGTGCTTAGGTTTAAGTGCATTTTTCTGACAATTCATCATTCATAACGACTTTCCCATAAAATAGGTTCTTACTTACATATATTTTTATTTAGCGTCACTCTAACACATGGATTCGCTTTTTGTAGTACAGTGCAAAAATCCCCTCAGAATTTCTTTCTATTATAACTTATGCAACAATCGGAAGTGGAAGCCGTGATAACTAGAGGTTTTCATCCTATTTCCTATCATTATTCAGCCGTTCACCCATTTATTTTTTGTGCTGATGCATTCCCTATTAGTTAGAGCAATTATGCCTTGGCATAATTGCATGAAAGAAGTTAAAAAGCAGTATTCCAACGTATGGATTATACCCTACAGGAATACTGCTCATAACTATTCTGACATAAAGAAATACCAAATAATCGCAATCGTAATTAATGCTAGAATGACTGCAAATGTTACACGTAGTGGTGAAATCGGGGCATCTCCACCTACTCGACCTGTCTGTCCATTCACCATAAATCGATAAACCTTTTCTTTGTAGCGGAATGAAGAAAGCCAAATTGGTAACATTAGATATTTATATGTAATATCATCATGTATTGTTGAGAAATGTAAACCGGATACTACATCCGCATGATGTTCCCAACGTATTTTTGAAGTAATTTGTGCATCCAGATGATTTGAAATTTCTCGCTTCGCTTGACTCCATCCATCCTGTAAACCAATACTGTAGCGCTCTGATAAAAAGCCTGATACATATTCTGGTTTATAGGCTTTATTGTTGAGTAAATTAAAGGGTTCTACTTTTCGCATCATATTTCGATCATAACGGGCTGTCGCACTGATTAAATGATCATCAATAAATTCTTGATAAAAACCACTTGTGGAATACCAATCCGTTTCAGTTCGAGTATTCCCCTCTTTATCTGTAACTGTTCGATGTCTACCGTATCTTGCGGAATACCTTGAACTTGTTTTAGTATCAAAAGTCCAATATGGAAGATAAACGCCTTTAAATGAATCCGGCTTAGCACTATCTTTTGCTGCCCTCGGTGTAAACCATTTTCCCTTAATCCAACTTTGGAAGTTCTCTCCTGCTTGCTTATCTGTTATTTCAAACGCGCATACCCCATTCGGTGCTAGTGTATTTTTAGCACTAGCCTCCATAACCTGATTGGAACCACAATATGGGCAACTATCGGCTACCTGTAACGCATCGTAAATTGTTTCTGCCGCACAGGATTTACAAATAACTGTTTTTTTCTCAACACCCCAGTTAAAATTCCCACGTTCTTCAGCCTTTGCAAAATCCATTTCCTGGGCAACTTTTTCTTCTCGCTTCTCCGGGGCTGCAATTTCAGTCTCATAGCCACAATATGGACACGTTAGCTTTCCCGTTGCTGGGTTAAATTCAATAGATGCACTACATGATGGACACTCAGCGTCAAAATCAAGCTTTACTTGTTTTAAATTTTCAGCATCTTGCGTTGGCATCATTAGTCATCTCCTTACTTAACATCATTCTCATCAAAGACATCGCCACACTCCGGACAGAACTTTGGTGGGTTCGCAGGGTCTTCTGGCTGCCATCCACATTTATCGCAAACGTATTGTAATGCTCCAGAAGGTTTTTTAGCACCACATTCACTACAGAATTTACCTTTGTTGACAGTACCACATGTACAAGTCCATCCTTCTTCTGCAGGTTTTGAGGTCCCACAATTTGAACAGAATTTACCAGTGTTTTCGTTGCCACATGCACATTTCCATGCACCTGGGTTCGTCGCTGATTGTTGTTGCTGGGCTACCTGTTTATTTTGCTCATTCATTTGGTAAAGCTGTCCTGCATTAACACCGCCTGCTTGTGTAGCCATGTTCATGCCCATAAATCCTGCCATTGCTCCACCATCATTTTTGGATGCTGCAATCATTGCTTCCGCCTGAGCACCCGTTAAATGAGCCGCAGCCATACCTGGATCACGCATTACTGCATTTCGTTGTAATTGTTTAATCATTGCTTCATCTTCTTCAGATGCTTTTAAAGAACTAATGCCAAAGGATACAACTGCTAAACCACGTGTTGCTAGCCATTTCTCTGATAACACTTTATTAAGGGCATCTGCTAGAGCAACGGTATGCGCCGGAATTTCGCTATAGCGAACCCCGCTTGCTGAAATATGTGCGAAAGCCGGCTGCAACGCAGTCATCAGCTCCGTTTTTAATTGGCTATCGATAGTATCTCTTGTAAATTCACGCTCTACGTTTCCGCAAACATTCGTATAGAATAATAATGGATCGACAATTTTATATGAATATTCCCCATGACAACGAATAGCAATATCAATATCTAAGCCGATATTACGGTCGATAACGCGGAAAGGAACTGGTGCTGGTGTCCCATATTTATTGCCTACGATTTCTTTTTTATTAAAATAGTACACACGCTGATCCTTTGCAGGTTCTCCTCCAAATGTGAAGCGTTTACCAATCTGCTTGAATGTTTCCATAATGCCTTCAGACAAATCATTGCCATACATAATCGAAGGCTCTGTTGATGTATCATAAACATACTCCCCAGACTCCGCAGAGAACTCTACTACTTTCCCTTGCTCGACAATCATCATACATTGTCCTTCATTTATAGCAATAATAGAGCCATTACTAATAATATTGTCATTACCTTTATTGGACCCTCGTTTAGAAGTACGTTTAACACCCTTTGCCACAAGAATATCTGCTGACAGTGATTCACAATAGAAATATTCACGCCATTGATCTTCTAAAACACCTGCTAATGCGCCAATCCCTGCTTTTAATAAACCCATATTTATTCCCACCTTCAACTATATACTTAAGACTTATTTTATCACTTAAAATAATCTAATCATTATGTAGTACGCATAAAAAGAACAATTTGTTTCATATTTTTTCAACTTCTTTAAAAAAAGAGGCAGCTCCATAGGAACTACCTCTCTCGTTTTAAGTACTAATAACTGCTACTATCACTTTTTCAGTGGATCTTAGCGTTTCTTAAGAAAATGCGGAAATAGCCACAAGCACCCAGGCAATGATAAATAACATACCACCGATTGGGGTAATCGCCCCAAGCTTTTTCACACCTGTAACAGCTAATACATATAAACTGCCAGAGAAAAACACAATACCAGCTAACATTAAATAGCCTGCCCAAGAAAGCATGCTAGAAGCTCCTAAAAGGGCATCACTCGATAAAATACCAAGCCCTAGTAAACCTAATGCATGGTACATATGATATTGCACCGCAGTTTCCCAAATGGCTGCGTAGTGCGGTGACGCAAATTTATCTTTTAGCGCATGTGCTCCAAAAGCGCCTAGTACGACACCAAGACAAGCCATAATTGCACCTATCGCTAATAATAGTTCCATATATGTTTCTCCTATTTCGTCTCACATGCAATTTCTTTGTATTTCGCATCCCATGCCGGATCAATTTTACTTAAGGATACCGGACGTAACGTATCTTTTTGGGCAAGAATATGTACGGACTGAGCAGTCGCTGCAATCGTGCCATCTTCATGTAAAATTTCATAGCCATATGTTGTACGTAGACGATCGTGCTTTTCCACCCATGTACGTACCGTTGCCACTTGGCCATAATGCATAGCTGCCTTATAAGAAATGGATAAATCCATCACTGGTGATACATAACCATCTTTTTCTAACTCCGCATACTCAAATCCTGCATCATTAACTAACTGAGAACGGCCTATCTCCATCCAAATGATATAGTTCGCATGATACACCACGCCCATTTGGTCAGTCTCAGCATATCGAATTTCAATTTGTTTCTCACTTACAAACATTTTCTTCACCTCGTCCTACATTATAGCGTAAAAATATTGATTTGGCGGGGTTTTTGTTTTTTTGATTTTTGTGAGGTGAAAATTAATGGCTCGAACAAGTGTGATGATTACTAAAAACAAATTTATTATATGTTTATTTATATTCCATATAAACTCGTATAAAATCTTTTAATTGGAGTACTTTCTGGGGTACTGGTTATTTTAAACATAAAATATAAAAGCATTGAGCAGGTGCAATATTATTAATACCTAATCAAAAAATCACTCATTATTTTCAGATGAGTGATTTTTTATTAATATCTATACTTAGTTTACACTTACAATACTTGCCATTATTGATACGATTTAATAGAACATATACATATAAAGGAGATTACTTACAAATAAAGAAAAAACTAATTTTTAGCGCAGCACTTGTACTGGTGCACCATGCCCCTTAGCGTTTCTGTTGCCTACTGGAGCACCTCGTGTTCGTTTAGTAACGTTACCTTTCAAATGGTCATCCCACTTATCTTGGTTCTTCCATTTTCCGATTTACGAATCGGATAATTCTAATTGTTCAGCACTATCCTTTAAAAGCATTTGCCCTTTGCTTTCAAGCCACATTTGAAACGCTTCATCACGTTTCGGATTCCTTGATCTAGCCAAATCTCATACACCACCACCTCCATCATTTGTTTTGTAATCACCCCATTATGCTAGTTGCTTAGAAAACAAAAAAGCTACACCTAGTATTAGGTATAGCTTAATTGATTATCGAGTTAAGAAGTCTCCATTACGATTCATTTGTGTACCATAGAAAGTTACATTACCACGACCATCTACATCTACAGCTTCCTTCTTTATAGTCATACCTACTAAAGTTACATACTCAGAAGTTAACATTAATTTTACATGTTCTATATCTACTTGAGTAGTATTAGAAACAGCACTTTGACCTTTATTATCAACTATAGTAACAGTTACAAAGTTCTGCATCAGTCCCACCTCCATTTCCTTTCTATAATAATCTAAGTTATGTAAATTATGTAATAATATTTTGACATAATTATTTCACTCTCAAAAGGCAAGTACCAACAAATCGAAGGGAAGGAAACTCTGTTCGATGCTCACTTTTGAGAGAAAAATAAAAACACCTTAATACTATCAGGGTGTTAGTAGATCAATTATTTCTTCATAATTAAAGCAATCACATTATGACCATCAAAAGATATTTTTATATCAACGATGGCTTTATGATTCAATAAGAAATTATTAATCGAGAGTTTTGACATTAGAATCTCTTAAAACTTCCACTTTCATCACTTACACCTCCAACCCAATCATAAACCAGAAGGTGAAAACTTTTCGCTCTCAAAACCACAGCAAACTTTGCCATCTTATCACAAAGCATTTTGGCTGTTTGATGCTGTTTTCAAAGCAAGAGAAAAAGCCTTCATCCTAAGATGAAAGCTTAAATTCATAAAATTGTTCTTTAATAGAACTCACTACCCATTGATTATTTCTTTTTATAAGTAAAACATCTTGTCCCAAAAATCCATTCTTTCCAGGTACCCCTTGACTGATAGTGATTTTCATATTCGTTTCATTTGGATAAGAATAACCACCTCTTTGTTTGGACATATCCGTAAAGCGTAAGTTCCCAATAATAATTAAATTAATCATTTCATCAGTGAAGTATGGCTTTAAATATTGTCTTTTTTGAGCGACACTCGCTACATTGTTTACTTTCTTAATGGCTTCACCTAGCAGCTCCTCCTCATAAGGATGAATAAGATTTATAACATTTTTCACTTCTTTAATTATTGAATATTGACATTTAAATTCCATCTTACATTCAGTTCCAAATGAAATTTCTCCTATTTTCCCATCATAAGGTACAGCTTTTTCTAGTGGCCTCCGATACCCTTTTGTAACTGTATAAGAAACAACATGATCATAATTACCGACTGTTAAAACCCCTAGTTTATTTAACTCATTCCTTAATTGTTCAATGTATTCTTCTGGCAATAAGACTTCAATTTTTACAAATTCTATATCCATTTGACACCTCGATAACTTTTGCTTTTTTCTAAATTAAACATAATTATTCTGAACAAACCCTTAAAAATCGAAAACTTATACCTCCAGCGATTTTGTAGGTTTTCTCTTTTAACATAGTTTTGCTCTCCTATGTCTCCTATATGATATAATTACATATCTGACTAGCCTAAATAGAAGGTCATAAACCAATTCGAGCTGTAGCGACTGCAAACGCTGCGGCTTTTTCTTTTACTCATAATGAAACTTTTATAACTCTCTTTCGTAAATACATAAATAACCAATTCAATGGAGGTGCCTAAATGAAAGATATTTTTAAAGGAATTCTAGCAGTACTCTTAGCCTTAGCTTTATGGGATGGAATTAAATACATATGGAATCTTTTAGTTTAAACACCGAGAAAACAGCCAATCTTTGGTTGTTTTTCTATTTGAACAAATGTTTACAAGCTTCTGCTGAACAATTTTCACTCTCAAAACCACAACAAACTTTGCCCCCACATCACATATAATTACGGCTATGTGATCCAGTTCTCAAAGCAAAACAAAAAGCCACACCTTGTTAGGCGCGACCTTCATTTCTCTTAATGACCTGTTTAGTTTTCCAATGTACTACAAAGCTTATAATCGACACTACGACAGCTACTACATATAATGTTGTTGTTAAATAATGAACTTGTTCAATTCCTTCTCTTAGGACAATCTTTATAAAAAAGAAAGTTGAGACTAACATAGCTATTACTGTAACCATATTAGAATATTTTGCTTTGTTTTTCACACTCATCTATTTCACCGCCTTCTACACTAATCATAATGCGCATGGAATTATATGTAACTACTGAAAATATGAAACGTAATGAAAAACCACTACTCATAATGAGTGTGCCTTTGAAAATCCTGATTATAATTCTTCTAAATAGATTGTCACTAAGATACTTCTTGGACTGTAAGTAAAAGCTCTTTCACTCACGGCCCTGTAATTATCATCAATATTAACTACATCACCAACGTTCGGAATCAAAGCTGATAAAGAATCGTTGATGTCATACGTCATAATTACATCTCCGTTTTGTTCACAAAAATTTATATTAATCTGTTCTAAATTACTACGCACCTTTTACCGCCACCTTCTAGATTAATCCTAGACTGGAAATAGATAATTGTGTAATAGAATTTTGATACATAATAAAAAGCCACGACTCATTAAGAGTGTGACTTAATACTGGATATTGCTCTACGGTTATAGCGATTGTTCTTAAATTATCTTTAAACGCTTCGGCACTTACGCCTATACGTTCAGCAAATTAAACAAATGTTTTCCTCCTATTTTTCTATGAAATTATCAAGTTCTTGTTCGTTCATCACTAACACCATATTTCTTCTTATTGTTCAGTAATATTTTCTTAAAATAGGAAATGTATAAAATCAAGCATTCATCATTGCACACACTTTTACTAAAAAATAAAGTCTTATATAAATAAGGCTTTTTATTTAAACTTATATTTTAATAGTAAATAACTGCATTTGAAAGGTGTGCTATTGTGGCAAAAGGTTTCAAACTTGAATTACCAAAATTACCATTACATTTAGAAAAAGCAAATTTTCAAGATATTTTTTATGAAGAAGAACCATATTTATCAAACTGCATGATCTCTAACACAGTAATTGATAATGAGGTTGTCGAAAGACTAGTTTTATCAAAAGTTATCTTTAAAAACGTAAGATTCATAGATGTTACTTTTAGAAAAATTGATTTGACTGATGTGATCTTTGAAAACTGTGATTTATCTAATTCTAGCTTTACTGAAGGCATAATACATCGAGTTAAATTTGAAAACTGTAAATTATTAGGATCAGATTTTTCAGAAGCTAATTTGGGAAACGTTTCTTTTGAAAATTGTATTGCAAATTTATGTGACTTTTCAGAAACTCGTTTAAAACATGTACTATTCGAAAGTTCAACTCTACAGGGTGCGAACTATTATGAATGCTCATTTAATAAGGTGATATTTTCTCAAAGTGATATTAATGATGTTGACTTTTCTCAAACGTCCCTAAAAGGAATTGATATTAGTACATGTAAATTTGAAAGACTTAATGTCACCTTGGAAAGTTTGAAAGGTTGTGAAGTATCCTCGGAACAAGCGGTTGGATTTGCTTCATTGTTAGGATTAAAGGTTATAACTTGATGAAAATCAAATATTTAAAGTAAAGTTTGTATAATTTTGTGAACACCGTTTATATGTTTAAACGGTGTTTTCCTCGTTCTTGTATACTGAATAGTTTCTTTCGATTATTCTGTATTTATCACCTTAATTCTTTAGAAGAATCGAAAAGTTCCATTAATGCTGGAATGCAGCTTTCAAAACAACATAAAAACACCCCTAAGGATGTCTTGTGAATTAATTAAATTCATTTTCTTAGGCAAATCATTCATTCATCTTCCTATAATAATCTCATCTCGATCGCTTGATAAATGAATCTGAACCTCATCCTTCTCATAGATAGTTAAAGTACCTTCTCTAACTACCTTTTCCCAACCATTTACCCATATGATAAGACGATAACTAATCGGAATACCATTTTCATCAGAAGACATTGACCACTCATATACAGAGTTATTCTCATTTTCCTTTGTTAGTCGGGCGCTTATAGGAACAGGGAAATCACTATATTTTTCCGATAGCTCATATTTAGAATTAGCAACAATACAATAGCTAATTCCTAATAAAATAAATAATACAACAGCGAGAATAATTTTTTTATATTTCATATATAACCTCCTCGTATATAGTGGAATTAAATAGAATGGCAAATACCAATTCTTGTAGAGTGTAACAACGCTACTGCTTATTCCCAATCACTTATACCACGAGCTATTCCTCTAATGATCAAAAAACAAAATATTTAGGTTATTTGTGTTACAATTAAATTTGTAAATTATAAGGAGGTTTTACAAATGCAAAAAAATAAAAGATTCGCCTTAATTGCTTCTTTATTTACATTAATAGGCTTACCTATTATTTTTCTAACAGTATCCTTGTACACAGGTGTGTGGCGGTTTTTTATATATAGTATTGCACCTGCATTAACTGCTGGTTTAACAGGACTAATTTTTACAATGCAGGAAATCAGAAAAGATAAGCGAGTGGCTTAAAGGTTTTTGTACTACCCATAGTCCTTGGGATAAAACCTTTAGAAACGACGTTATTGTTATAATTTCACAAATACAGTATAACCTGTTGGCCAGAAAACTTCATTTACATTGGTACCAAAACTTTGAAACTTTGACCATTTCATATTGGCCTTTAAACTAATTTATCATTTTCACCACCTTGCCCTATTGTGCAGTAAGTACTATACAGATTGATTTTGGTATATTACGATATACTAGCGTTTTGAAAGGGGTACATATTTTGGATACCAACAATATATACATTAGGAAAATGACTGATAATGATTATGGTTTAATGGCAAAATGGTTGAGTACGAAAGAAGTTTTAGAATTTTATGGGGATATTAATTCACCATTTTCAATAGAACAAGTAAGGAAAAAATATGAACCACGCGTTCGTGGTGAAATCCTAGTTTTCCCCTTTATTGTTGAATTAGACGGTTCCCCAATAGGATTTATGCAATACTATAAACTTCAAGCAGAAGAACTAAAAGAATTAGGCTATTTAAATAATCAAGTGGTTTTTGGAATTGACCAATTTATCGGTATTCCAAAATTGTTTAATAAAGGCTATGGAACAATTATGGTTAGTAAATTTATTGAACTTATTATTATAATTACTGACGCCGAAATTATAATATTAGACCCTGAAGTTTCTAACGAAAGAGCTATTAGATGTTACGAAAAATGCGGGTTTACAAAAGTTAAAAAAATTAATAATGAACGTGCTTTGTTAATGGAATTTATAAATACTAAAATCTAACTCTATCTTATGATTTACAACTTCTTTTATTTCCAAACATTCCATTGGATCCTTAACGAATTTTAGGGATCTATACTTGAACAATAATCTGGTCATCCAAATGGTCATTGAACCACAATGACCATCAAAAGAATCGGGCATTTTGAGACCAATCAATATGGTGTTGGTATTCATAGGTATTAGTATGATATTTTATGCTGTTTCTTCTTTTTCAGCATTACTTCGATAATATTCTCAGAATCTTTTTGTCCTAATTTGATAGGTGTATTTTTTGCTACTCTTCTATAATTGTTTGGGTTATCTTTACAGTTTGGATTAGTAAAATTATTATTCATCATATTTAACGTATTGTTCAGCAAGATTCACTCTTCCTTTACGTTTCGAGATCTAACTAACCTTTACGTTTGTAGGTGCTTCCCAAAATCACCAATTCAAATAGTAGGAGGTATTAGAAATTGTTAAAACTTTTTATCTATCCTTATTGTGTTCATGTATTATTTGGACTTGTGGTCAGCTAACTCTACTATAAAAATTGTGCTTTTCTTTATTATGGTCCTCTTTATTTATGAAATAGGTGTTGAAACTGGTAAAAAGCAAAAGAACAGGATCTAACAAGAAAATTTTGCAGTTTTCTTTCGATTAATCCCAAGCACCTTTTCGTTTCATCACTTCTATAATCTTACCGATCCATGATGTTATTAAAATTGTTCACTTATATTGAACAGTCCTTTCAAATTTTGAAAGGACTGTTTTCATTTCATTGAGGCAAATTATATCGAATAGTTGCAGATACACCATTTGCGAAAGAGCCACCAGAAGTTATTATTTCTACAGACAGAAGAGTGCAACTATTTATTGGGAAATTTGACGTTGTAGTTGCACAGCAATTCGGTGTGGTAGATGTACTTGGTCCTGTAATAGTTGCTATAATACCCGAAGCTATCGGGACAGTAAAACCACAATTTGTGCTTAAATATATTTGTGCAGATGCTGTATCTCCAGCAGTTAAATTATGATCTCGTATATTAAGAGTTAAACTTGTTATAACTACATTTTGAGGGACTACAATTGTATTTTTGATGAAAGACGCCGAGGAACTCCCAACCCCAATAAAATCATTGTTTGCAACTGATTGATCTGAACTTAGGAAAACTTCCATTTGTCCTGGTCCATTCGTACCTGTTGGACCAGTAGTGCCAGTTACTCCTGTTGCTCCTGTTATTCCTTGGGCTCCAGTTGAACCCGTTGCTCCTGTTTTTCCTTGAAGTCCAGTTGAACCTGTCACTCCTGTTATTCCTTGCACTCCAGTTGATCCCGTTGCTCCTGTTATTCCTTGTACTCCAGTTGAACCCGTTGCTCCTGTTATCCCTTGCACCCCAGTTGAACCTGTCATTCCTGTTATTCCTTGCACTCCAGTTGATCCCGTTGCTCCTGTTATTCCTTGAATTCCAGTTGGACCCGTTGCTCCTGTTATCCCTTGCACCCCAGTTGAACCTGTCATTCCTGTTATTCCTTGCACTCCAGTTGATCCCGTTGCTCCTGTTATTCCTTGAATTCCAGTTGGACCCGTTGCTCCTGTTATTCCTTGTACTCCAGTCTGACCCGTTGCTCCTAGTATTCCTTGCACTCCAGTTGAACCTGCTACTCCTGGTATTCCTTGCACTCCAGTTGATCCCGTTGCTCCTGTTATTCCTTGCACTCCAGTCGGACCCGTTGCTCCTGTTATTCCTTGAAGTCCAGTAGAACCTGTCACTCCTGTTATTCCTTGCACTCCAGTTGAACCCGTTGCTCCTGTTATTCCTTGTACTCCAGTTGCTCCTGTTATTCCCTGGGCTCCAGTTGGACCCGTTGCTCCAATTCTCCCCTCTATTATTTGCAAGCCGTTTGAACCCGCCTCTATTATTAACCCTTGGAAACCTGTCGAACCAGGTAATCCTGTTTTTCCTCGATAACCTATCTCACCATCACCTGTTTCTCCTCTTAATCCTTCTTGAAAGTTATTAAAACTCATTAGATCACCCCCCTCCCTTTTTTCATAATATTTTTATTAGAATAAATGAAATAGACATAGCACTAGACTTATATAAACTTCCTTCCTCTTATTGTTTAGAATCAGCTCCTAAGAAAAATTGTTCATTCACTCATCACAATAAATCGTTCAATTATTTACTCTTTTGATTCAGACATATTCTTTAATATTTCTTGTAATTAATGCTAATGTAAAAATACAAATTATTTTATTACAATTATGGGGGATACTTCGAATGATTCAGTTTGAATTACATAACGCACTATGGCTTTTCGTTATTGTTTTTATGCTTCATGATTTTGAAGAAATAATAACTGTTGAGAACTGGTCTCAGAAAACAAATTATCTAGTTAAAAACACTAATAATAAATTGAAACTACTAATTTGGAAGTTTTGGAATATCAATTCACATTCATTTGCTAAAAGAGATGTATTTATTTTTCTAGTAACTTCAAGTATTGTATTTTTAAAAGTTCAATTTATAGATGCTAATTGGACAGCAGCATTATTTATATCTTTTTTATGTTTCGTTCTCTTCCATAATCTTGTGCATATCATACAAACAATTATTTTAAAGACATATACTCCTGGTCTTTATTCAGCTGTTTTTCTTGTTACCCCTTATACAGTCTATCTTTTAACCAGGTTAATTTAATTAATTCATCCAGATAATAAACTTTGTACTGTATGGGCGATTTACGAGTTCTATGGTATTTCCATCTAACCTTACAGCACATTTCCTTTCAAATATTTACTTGACTTACCTGCGTAAATTACTAATTCGTTCAAGTTCTCTTTGATTCTAACTCCCTATATGTTTGTTCTCCTTTGTCCAAAGCTTTTTTATGAAAGTAAGATCCATACGAAAAATTACAAGGTGAATAAACATAAAATGACCAGTATCTCATTTATAAAAAGAGAGTCCTGGTCATTTTGTATATGGTCAATCCATTTTTCTACAATTCAATTACGTCTAAATGATAGAGCGACATCACGTTATTTTCATTACAAATTATTTGTGAAACTACGAAGTAAAGTCATAGATTACTTTCTTTTATTTTTCCCAAGTTTCTCGTTTCCACGTTTAAAATTCCCTGTAATTTTAGCTAATAATAACTGTACTGCTGTTTGATTGTCTTCAACTTCTTTGATTCTTACGATAAGACGCTCGGCCTCCCTATCCTTTACAATTTTAATCTGTTTACCTTCATAATCTATTACTACCGTTCCTTTTTTCGTTATTTGATAAGCAAACGGTTCTTCGCTTAATCTGTTGCGTTTATCTATTTCGCTCACTACACCATCTCCCTAATTCTTTTCGTTTCAACTAGTATATTCAAAAAATTCTATTGGTCCACTTGTTTTCTTTTTCTTCTCAATATGTATATGGTGTATGAAATAATGATTTAATTGCAAACCGTTAGAGGTTAACTCAAACTGAGTTGTAATGGTGGCTTATCTCATACCATTGCTGCACATTTTCTTTCTTATACGAACAAGCCATTCGAGGGTATAACCCCATTCCTAGTTGAGCATGAAACGACACTGTGGCTTTTTTATTTTTCAATCTATTTTCTCAGGCTATGAACTATACAAACAACGCTATCACGACATATTAATAGAAATGTAAAGCTAATTTAGCCTTACACCTCCGAGTTTTGTTACTAAGGGTCACTCCTATCCCAAGTGACCCTTTTTATAGTTTCCTTACTCAAAATGTTCAGTAAATATTTAAATGACACAATTTCTGTAATAGAGCTTGTTACTTATTCTTTTGTTTTAAAGAATCTAATTTTAATTGGAGTATAATTTTAATAGCTCATGTATTGGCAAACTATTAGCATCGTCTATTTTAATAAAATATGGTAATTGCCATTTCTGTGTTGCTATCGCTTGTTTGCTAGTGGGAGTTTCCCAACTAGGATAAACTCTAATTGCCATTTTCCCCTTTGTATTAGCGGTTTTAAGGATGTTTTGTTTTAAAAGAACCTCTTTCGGAAAAACAAATTGGCCAAAATCACCATTATCATTAAAAGTGTTTATTACCAATAAATCAGTGGCATTGTCAAATGAAAATGCTTGGTTTTTGTTAGCTTCATCCTTTTCCCAAAAAGAAACAAACTGTCCTATCTTGGTTGGTGTAATTTTTGCGACTCTAAATCTAACCAATTTAGAATTCAACTGAAATATCCCAGCCCCATAATCTGAATTTTGAGTTTCTTCACATATGTTTTTTATTGTTAAATCATTAGGTTCATAAAGTAATTCATTTACATATGTTAACGTCTTATTAAATTTATTCATAGTTATTCTCCTTATCTCATACTACGATATACTAGTATATCATCCGCGGACTTATCACCGTAATTGTTCAGTAAATATTTCTATTCCCCGATGTATTTTTATGATATGTACTTTCTAGGAATGGGGGAAGATTTTTTCAATGAGAAGCAATTCACTATCAAAGTTCAAAGCCTTTGCTAAAAAATTAAAACAAAATTTATTTGTACTTTACTTGTCTTATAAAGATTCAGGGAACCCCAAGGTATGCAAAGCTTGTGGCAATGATTATAGTTGCTTATGCTTTTAGCCCAATAGAATTAATTCCAGATTTTATTCCTATTCTAGGGTATCTTGTTGATTTGATAATTGTACCTTTGGGAATTATCTTAGCTTTAAAATTAATTCCACCACATGTGATTGAGAATCATAAAGAAGCTGCAGAAGAGTTAAAACAATCTAAAAAACCAAAAATTGGTTTGTTGGTATTCTTTTTATAATTGTTTGGATTATCTTTGCAGTTTGGATTAGTAAAATGATTATTCATCATATTCAAAGGATTGTTCAGCAAGACTTCCTAACTATGTTATCATTTTGAAATCTACCAACCCAGGTATTAGGAGATATCAGGATGACTCTAAAGATTGTTAAAACTCTTTTATCTATCTTGTGTTCATGTATTATTTGGGCTTTTGGTCAGCTAGCACTACTCTAAAAATTGTTTTTTTCTTTATTATGATCCTCTTTATTTATGAAGTAGGTGTTGAAACTGGAAAGAGGCATAAGAACAGGGTCTAACAAGAAAATTCTATTTAATTCAAATATCCCAAAGCTAAAACTAGCACGAATGTTCGTATTCAATTATAATTAGCTTATCTTAATATAAAAGGAGTCTTGCCTTATGAGTCAAAGAGTTGCCTATTATGATATTGCACCTGATGGTATGAAAATTATGATGGATATGGAAAAGTACACTAAGAAGTCTACAATTAATCGAGCAACTAGGGAACTTATCAAAATTAGAGTCTCTCAAATTAATGGATGTGCTTACTGCATAGACATTCATACATCCGATGCTCGTAAAATGGGTGAAACCGAACAGCGTATTTATTGTTTAAATGCTTGGAATGAATGTACTTTTTATACACTTGAAGAAAAAGTTGCGCTAGAATTATCTGAATATATCACTTTAATTCCTACTAAAAGAGTTCCGGATGATCTATATAAGCGGGTCCGTGAATACTATGATGAGCAACAGTATGTTGACCTTGTTCTAATCATCAATCAGATCAACAGTTGGAATAGAATTTCTATTGCAATGGGGAATACAGCAACTGAAAAATAATAACTTTTAAACGAACATCTCAAGGTGTTCGTTTTTCTTTAGGCTGTTTTCTAAAAGATTGTTGCTATTAAAACATAAAGACAGATTAAATCTACAAAGACGAATCCAATTTGAACAATCTTTTTTCAAATTGGATTCGTCTTAATTAGATTAGAGTATTTTTTAATCAAACTTTACTTCAAAGTTACACCTGGTACATTGCATTTTCTTTCTGATACGATCTTCAAATTGTTTATTAAGTTTCAAACTTCCGATAAAAGAAAATACCTTCAATTATATACCTTTGAAAGCTTCAGTTTGTTCTTTGATTCCTTTTTCTGCAGCAAATCTCTCAATACTAGATGCACCAAAGAATCCAACAATCCCATCTACTCTTTCAATAATATAAGCAGCGTCTTCCGGTTCTGCGATTGGACCTCCATGGCAAATTGCTAATATTTCAGGATTTATAGACTTACCAGCACTAATAATTTTTTGAATTCGATCAACACAGTCATCTAAAGTTAATGCAGTTTGTGCACCAATCGTACCTTTAGTTGTTAATCCCATGTGGGCCACTAAAATATCTGCACCCGCTTCAGTCATTTTCTTTGCTTGCTCTTCATCGAAGACATATGGTGTAGTTAGTAAATCTAATTCATGTGCTTTTCTAATCATATCTACTTCTAAATCATAGCCCATTCCTGTTTCCTCTAAATTTTGACGAAAAACACCGTCAATTAAACCAACTGTAGGAAAGTTTTGAACGCCACTGAACCCTTGATCTTTCAGCTGCTTTAAGAAAACTTCCATCACTTTAAAAGGGTCAGTTCCATTAACACCAGCTAGTACTGGAGTATCCTTTACAACGGGTAATACCTCATTACCCATTTCAACAACAATCTGGTTGGCATCACCATACGATAATAATCCAGCTAAGGAACCACGACCAGCCATTCTATAACGGCCAGAATTATAGACAATTAGCATGTCGGCTCCACCGGCTTCACTACTTTTAGCTGTAATTCCTGTACCAGCACCAACACCTAACAGAATATTACCTTTTTTAATTTCTTCTTTAAAACGATTTAATATTTCTTGTCTCTGTAACATGATCGCTTTCCCTCTCTTTATTCTCTATTAATTCAATTAATTTCTTCGCTGCAGCTAATGCAAACTCTTGACTATTAATATCCGCATTGATTTCTATCATTTCCACTTTGCTTTGGTCAACATTTTTTCTTAATGTATCAAATAACATTCTGTCTTCTTCTAAACCATAGAAAGGCTGCCCTTCAACATCAAGACCTGAGAGCCCTTTTAGCGGTAAAAATAATGCTGTATTTCCATTAGCTAAAGCTAATTTTTCTGCAATTACTTCTCCTATTTGCTTGTTCTCTTCAACAGATGTGCGCATTAAAGTAACTGTTGGATTATGCTTATAAAATTTTCTACCTTTAAATTTCTCAGGAACAGAATCAAATGGACCAAAGTTAACCATATCTATTGCACCCACTGATACAACTTGAGGAATTTGTTTTTTGGATGCTGCTTCTAAACGATTCGGTCCAGCTTTCAATACACCTCCAATTAACTCATCAGCCCATTCAGTGGTCGTTATGTCAAGGACACCATCTATAAATCCATTAGCTATTAAATTCTCCATTGTACGACCACCAACACCTGTTGCATGGAAAATTAATACTTCATATCCTTTAGCTTCTAAAAAATCTTTAGCCTGATTAATACAAGGTGTTGTCAGTCCAAACATAGTTGCAGCAATAAGAGGCTTCTTTTTCACGATCGTTTTATTGTCAAAGTTCAGCATACCTGCTATCGCAAATACTGCATTCGTAAATATTTTAGTCGAAATTATATTTAAACCAGCAACGTCTACTATCGATGGAATCATAATGATGTCACTAGTACCTACATACGGCTCCGTATTACCAGAAGCAACTGTAGAAACCATCACTTTTGGAACACCTATTGGTAATGCTCTCAAACCAGTTGATACGATAGATGACCCTCCAGTACCTCCAAAGGAAAGTACACCGTCAAATTTACCTTCTTCATACAGTTTCGGCAAAAGCACTTCCATGCCTTTTGCAAGAACTGCGGTTGCATTTGCTCGATCTCTTTTTGCTGCAATGTCCTGTATATCTTCTTCAGCTGCCGCTGCTACTTCAGCATTTGATACGTCAGGCTCAAATGCTGGGTTAAAAACACCTGTATGAATCGTGAAAGTATTGAAACCTAACGATTCAATCAACCCTTTTACATACAAATATTCTTTTCCTTTTGAATCAAATGTTCCTGCCAAAGCAATTGTTTTCATATCAACTCTCTCCCTTCTTGATCTATCAATTATGCCTCGGCATAATTGCGTCCGGAATCGGCTTGGTGCTTAGGCCTGCAGATGTTTTTTTGCGCGAAAGCGTAGCGGCAGCGGCAACAACACGAGGGCCGACACGATGTCGGTCATTTCGGTAATGCCGCATTTTACCTATGCAGGTTAGTTAACCGTTTTCGCATGGATGCGATGTCCTATGTGAACTCCTTTCCGATTCCGTGACATCCGCCGGAGGCTTTAACATCAAATAATCATTTAAGAAAGCGGTTTCATTTATACCTCCATTTCATGATAACGTTTTCTATTAGGAGAGTTAATGTGTTTTTGTTCTATAAAATTGTCTCTTTGTTATTTTTTAAATAGTTTTTAGGTGACATACCTTTATATTTTTTAAATATTTTACTAAATTGAGTATAATCCGGATAACCTACCATTTCGGCGATATTATTTAGCGGTATTTTTTCAAATCTCAGTATTTCGATTGCGCGATTAAGCCGAAACTTAATAAGATATTCAGTAAATGAAATACCCATCTCTTTTTTAAATAATGTGCTTAAATAAGAGCGAGACAAATTTAATATTTCAGCCACTTCATTCAACGAAATTTCGTCCATATAATGTAAGCTGATATACTTCTTTGTAAAATTAATATAATCATCTCGGCTACCTAAACCATCAGTAATTTTACCGATTAATTCATCCAACTGAAAATCGTTCGTTTGCTTAAATGATTTCGTAATATGTATAAGAGCTTGTTCATTTGGAATCCTTTCAAAAACGGAACCTCCGATGTAACCCATAATAGTAGTATCATCGTACATATACTGAACATCTATTGGTTTATTAACTGGACCTCCATAAATCATGTTTATAATGTTTGGATTCAGTTCATTACATCTATTAAAAATATTTACAGCCATCCTTTTGGCAGCCTGTAAAGGTAAAATCTTTTTAGCGCCTAGTGATCCCCCATTCGTTAAACCTAAGTGAACACAAATAATATCTGCACCCGCTTCTACCATACTTATAGCTTGCTCCTCGTTAAATACAAAAGCTACAGTAAACAAACCTTTTTCACTAGCGATACGAATAGCTTCTATCTCTTTTTCATATGTAATCCCTTGTTCTTCTAAAGCTTCTCTAAAAAGCCCATCTACTAGACCAATACTTGGATAATTATTAATGCCCGCAAATCCTTTTTTCTGAATTAAATCGATATAGCTATCTAATTCAATTGTTGGATCTGTTGCACATAATCCAAAACAAATAGGAATTTTTTTTATCATTGGAATGATTTCTTTACATGCAAAATCCATAACAACTTCATTACTATTTGCATACGGTAAGAAACCTGCTAATGAACTTACCCCCATTAATCTGAATCGTCCTGAATTTAGAGCTAAAATAAAATCAGCGCCACCTTGTTCTGCATATTTAGCTGTCATTCCAGAACCTGCTGCAACACCTAAAATATATCTATTTTTATTAATTTGTTTATTCATATGATTTTTTATTTCATACTTCTGATTTAATTTGTCCTCCATTTTATTTTCACCCCTACTAACATTGTTTAGTTTTCAGTTATTTAATCATTCTTCTCTTTTAGTGTAATGTATATTATCTCTTATACCAAAGCTATATCTACAGATTTCCTAACTTCAAAAAACTCGCCTAAATCTCCCATAACCTTTTTACATCGACCAATTCTTGCCCATTGAATTCCATTCTGTATATGTCTGGCTTTGTTGTATGTAATAAAAAATTCAAATCATATCTACTATCATAAAACCCCATCATTAAAGTCATTACAGCCCCATGTGTGCCAATTACTACTTTTTGACCTTCATATGTGTATACTATTTTTTTCAAAACTTTTATAGCGCGTTTCTGGCAGTCAGCATTTGACTCGCCTCCCTCTAAAGCATAGGTTGGTTCAGAAAATGACTTTTGTAATAAAGGGAATAATTCCTTGTCAGAGATTCGCTTATCTCCCGCAATAAATATTTGCTCTTTTAGATCTTCAAATACAATGACCTCTTTTTCTATTTGTTCAGCTACTTTCTGAACAGTTAAGATCGAACGACTATACGGGCTTGAGATAACCGTATCAATGCCCTCTTTTTGTAGAATATCAGTTATTCGTTGAGCGTCTAATCTACCTTTTCCAGTTAATTCTCTCGTTCTCTCATTTCCGTCTTTCGGTGAATCCCCATGACGCACCATATATATGAATGTTTTCATAATACCTCCTAAAATCGAATTTTTGACCTAAACCATTTTTGTGACGAAGTTAAAAATCCATATTGCTCTGAAGAACTTCTACTGTTCATCTTCTGAAATCGGTAAGACTGTAGAATATTTAACTTCTCGTAAAGATAAATTCGTTTGAATACGGGATATGCCCATTCTATTTAATTTTCTAATAAAGCTATCTAATTCTTTTCGATCTCTAATAATGACCTTTAAAAGATAATCATACTCTCCTGTTAAACAATGACATTCTAATATTTCGGTCATTGTTTTCAAAGTATTTTCCAACGCTTCTAATTCCTTAGCTTGATGAATATTGGTACTCATGAAAACATAGCACAGTAAATCGAATCCCAGTTTCTCAGGATTTAAAATCGCTACTTGTTTGTCAATAAATCCTTCACTTTCTAAACGTTTTATCCTTGTATGGGTTGCCGGCGGAGACAAATTTACACGTCTCGCTATTTCTGCATTACTTATCTGAACCTCTCTCTGCAAAATATCTAGTATTTGAGTATCAACACTATCTAATAATTTTCTTTCAACATCTCTCATGCAATTTTCTCTCCTTTTTTTATTCGAAATAATAGCCACATTCGACAGCTATTATTAATTTTATTCTGCAAAATTTCATTTTTCTTTCTATTGTTTTGATTTTCATTAACCTTACAAAATATTATACTGTCAAAAAAGCAAAAGTGTTATGATTCTTTTATTAAATGTAACTTGATTGTACGTAAGACAATCAAAGGAGAGATAGTGATTTGACGAATGTCTATGTTTTATTAATGCTTGTAACTAGTATACTTTGGGGTGGCAATTTTGTAGTGGCCAAATCTCTTGTGGATCATGCCTCTCCCTTAACATTGACGAGCTTAAGGTGGCTCATTGCCATTGCGGCCCTTCTTCCAATGGTATGGTGGAAAGAGAAAAAACTGCTTCCCTCTCGAGCTGCCCTTCTCCCTTTATTTTTAATGGGCATAACAGGTGTGGTATTGTTCAATATCTTTCAATTTTTAGCATTAGAAAGAACTACGTCGACGAATGTTGGTCTCATTTCAACATTAAATACCATTTCTATTGCGTTTTTTTCATTTGTTTTTCTAAAAGAAAAGATAAATAGATTTCAGGTACTTTCATTGTTATTTTCGTTATTTGGTGTTCTTCTCGTACTGTCAAAGGGGAATATCAAGTTATTATTGTCTTTTCATTTTAATTTAGGTGATTTATGGATGATTGCAGCTGTATGTGTATGGGGAATTTATTCCGTTTGTAGTAAATGGGCATTAAAAACTACCTCGCCACTAATGTCTACTTTGTATTCAGGAATATTTGGACTTCTTATCCTATTGCCGTTTAATCTTAAGGATTTTACCATTTCCAATGTGAATCATTCTTTTATACTATCGCTTTTATATACAGGGCTTATTTCCACTGTTGTTTGTATGGTACTGTGGAGCATTGGTATTCAAAAATTAGGGGCAACAACATCCGGTGTTTTCCTTAATTTTAATCCGATTTTCACGGCACTTTTAGCGTTTTTATTTTTAGGAGAAAGCATCTCTTGGACTCAAGGGATTGGGGGATTAATTGTTATTATAGGCTGTTATTTATTTTCACATTTTAAGTCAAATACAAACTATTTGAATACGTCCCTTTCAAGTGAAAAAATGTCAACAAAATTTGTTGACACACGTAAATTACAGTGAATTATATTTTTTCACTTGTAAAGGAATAGATAATACATATAAATCTACAGCATATGTAGTAATCGTAATCCCTTTACCTTCTTCAGTAAATTTTGCTTGAAGAAAACGTTCCGAAACTTTTCTTTTCCCCCATCTTTTAGGGAACCATTCAAATCCTAATAACATAAAATTTATCACCCTTTATTATTTTATTTTATAAGACCAAGACGCATTTTGAACTGCATCCCAGTAAGTACGAACTAACAATTGGGAGGCAGTTTATTTTATGAGCGCCTTTTAAAAAGATCTTGTATTTTTTGGGAATTATTTTCATTTTAAAATAAAGTTTAATAAATTTCAAAAAGGATTTGGCGCTTAATCATTTTATGAATGTTCACCTTCTTGTTGATAATGAAGCTATTCCTTTCTCCTTTTGTCTTAGTGCATGGTTTATACTTTATAGAAGATGTATAATGAGTCCTAACCAATGTTCTGCTATTGAAACTTTAGTGGCAGAAAATAAATTGTACGAGGTGAATCAAAGATGGGAAATTGTTGTAGTAGCCCTAAAAAAAATAGTAATGAAAACACGATTATTTGTCCTTCTTGCAAAAATAAAGCTAAAAACATACAACTAATAACAATAAAATCAATGATTAAACCATCTGTATTAGGATCAATAAATGCTATGGAAAATCACTATTTTTGTTCTACCAAAGATTGTCATGTCGTTTATTTTGATACGAGTAATAAGGAGTACACTCTTCCTGATATAAAGGTAACTGTGCATCAAAAGGATGACACATTCAGTACACCGGTTTGTTATTGTTTTGATTGGACGAAAGACAAAATTAAACACTATGTTGAAAATGAACTGACGCCTAATCCGTTAGACCATATTCGTGCAAATATAAAAGAAAACCGTTGTGGCTGCGAGGTAAACAATCCTCAAGGTAGTTGTTGTTTAGGGAATGTTACGAAATACATTAAAGGTCTAGCCTAAATAGGAATAAAAAGAGGTCCTAAAATCCTGGTAAAACAGGTGTTTTAGGACCATTTTATTGATCGTAAAATTGCTAATTTATCCTCCCTTCACAACAGTTTAATCTACCAATTGATTAAACTTTTCTGTAGGGAAATCTACTCCTAATTCCTCCATTTGTTTTTTGGCTTTCTCAATTAATTTTGTTGCCTCTTTTTTAGTTTCATCATCCAAATTCGCGAATCTTCCGCCTTTTTCATTATGGGTTGGAAGGGTTACTCCAAGGTCTTTTAGTTGTTTATTCGCTTCTTCCTGAGTTAAAGAACCCTCTTTAACTTGTTTCATAATTTCCTGTACTTGTGTTTTTGTTTTATCATCTAAATTGGCGAATTTATCGTCTTTTTGATTATAGGTTGGAAGGGTTACTCCAAGGTCTTTCAATTGTTTATTCGCTTCCTTCTGAGTTAAGGAACCGTCTCTACGTTGTTTCATAATTTCTTGTACCTTTGTTTTTGTTTCATCATCTAAATTCGCAAATTTATCGTCTTTTTCATTATGGGTTGGAAGGGTTACTCCAAGATCTTTCAGTTTTGTATTTGCTTCTTCCTGAGTTAAGGCACCCTCTTTAACTTGTTTCATAATTTCTTGTACTTGTGTTTTTGTTTTATCATCTAAATTCGCGAATTTATCGCCTTTTTCATTATGGGTTGGAAGGGTTACTCCAAGATCTTTCAGTTTTGTATTCGCTTCCTCCTGAGTTAAGGCACCCTCTTTAACTTGTTTCATAATTTCTTGTACTTGTGTTTTTGTTGCGTCATCTAAATTCGCGAATTTATCGCCTTTTTCATTATGCTTTGAAGATAATGACACCCCTAAGTTAGCTAATTCATTCCTTAGATTATTTAAAATTTCATCAACTTTTTGTTGTGTTTCAGCATCCAAATTTTTGTATTTATCTACATTTACTGTTTCCTTTTGATTTGTAGCTGCGAGAGTTGGGATTGTTGTACCGCCAAATATCCCTAGTGATAAGGCTCCTGTCATAGCATAAATCGAAATTTTACTTCTTATTTTCATTCTTATTCACTCCTTGAATTAGTGTAACGAGGTATTTACCCCTAAACTTAGATTTAACTAAGCTGTATCTACACTATATCGACGAAATATGTCAGCAGGATGTCAAAGGACAGAAACTTTATAAAACGTATTATAAGTCAATTCCACAAAAGCCCTTCTACGCAAAAATACTAAAAATTATGTTTCGTAAAAGCCATTTTTATTGAAATCGCACCATTTTTGTATCTTCTCTACTGAATGTACTTGCAGATGATTCATAATTTCTTTTGCAAATTCCAATGTAGCAGTCCCGTTTGCTGTTATGTAATCATCAGCGTTGACACATTGTTTCTATAACGGAATATTCCTATTAAGATGACTTTCGATATCTTTACCCTATTTGTTCAGTCTGCGTTTTTTTCCAATAAGTGTTTGGTCCATTACATGTTAAAGTTGCATGTTTCGGTACCTGTTTCATAATTAGAAGAAGATTTAGTAAATCAACTGACGATCCCATTGCGTTTAATATGACCAAGAACTTTAATGTCGTTGTTAATTGTCCAAATACACTTAAAATTAGTGGCAAAATTATTGAAAGTATTATAAAAGGAGCAACCGTAATGAAGATATATCTTGATTTTGAAATCTCTTCTTCCGTAATGACAAAAGCCCCGAACAGAGTAAGCCCTACACAAGTTTTTTCTGATTTCATAAAATTAGGAATGAACATCACATGAAGTAATTCGTGAATGATTAATAGTAAGACAATCCCCAAAATAACGCTTAAGTTAATGGTTATTGATATTCCACCAAATGTAAATCCAAAATCTCTCAAAGAAATACTAGAAAAAATATTTATTACCCCAATAGAAATCATTGAAGCAATAATCATCAAAGGGATCGATAACAATATAGCACTTATTAAATTCTTAGGTTCTTTCATTGGAATCCAGCCATTTTTAATTAATTCTACATGTAAGTTTGGGTCACTTTTGGGTAATTTGTTTAGTAATTTCATTAAACCCCTCCATTACGATCTATTGATTTTTAACAATTTCACTTAATTGAAATATGCCTTCTTTAATTTTATCGAGCGAAGCATACCCGTAGGAGATTCGTATAAATAATCCTGATTTTTCGGCATAAATACTACCAGGATTTAGAAGAATATTATTGGATAATGCTTTCTCAAATAGCCTTTTCACTTTAAATTCAGGCTTTATTTTAACCCATATGAACAATCCACCTTTTGGGATGTCCCACGTAGCGTATGGACTCAAGTATTTTTCCAGTGCATCTAAAGCAACTTTTCTACGAATTTTAAGTTGTTCTCTTACTTTATCAAGGTGATCATCATAGAGATTACTAGATAACCACTCTGCTGCCACGAGCTGGGAAAGAGTACTTGATCCATAATCGGATTGCATTTTTAAATCTGCTAATCGATTAATGACTGACTCCGAACCAACTACCCACCCAATTCGTAATCCTGGACTAAGGGTTTTGGATAAACTTCCAACATACAATACATTTCCATAATGATCCATTGCTTTCAGTGACTTAGGTGGTGAATTATCAATCCATAAATCACGGTACACATCATCTTCTATTACTGGCAGTTGCTCTCTTTCACAGTATGCAATTAATTTCTCTCGTCTCTCTTCTTGCATTAAGGCCCCTGTTGGATTGTGGAAAGTTGGAATCGTATATAAAATATTCTTTCCTTTTTCATTTATCGGATAGATGGAATCTATGATGATCCCCTCATTGTCCATCGTTAACCCTTGCAACTCCATCCCCGCAGACTCAAATACTGTCAATGAGTAAAGGTAGGACGGCATTTCTAACAATACCGTTGAACCTCTTTTCAGGAGTCCAATTGAAATTAGATGTACAGCTTGGAGCGCACCAGAAACGACAAGGATGGACGACGGAGATGCTTCAATTCCTCTTACCTTCAAATAATCACTAATGGCTTGGCGTAATTTTATATTTCCTTTTGGCTCTTCATAGCCAAAAATGGTCAATTGATTCGAAACCTTTTGAACAACGGATTTCATCTCTTCTAAAGGGAACATCTCTGGTGATAACTCCCCTTTACTCAATTGAATAAGATTCGCATTCGATTCCGCTTCGTTAATCTCCTGCACCATAGAAACGCTAGGTTTATGAATGCCTAAAGTGACTTTTTCATTCCAGTTCGTCGAGGATTTTGCCCCCATCAAAGTCCACGTATTATTGGTGACAACAGTTTCCTTCCCTGCTTTGCCTTCAATGAGTCCTTCTGCCATTAGTTCCTCTAATGCTGTTATGACTGTACTCCGATTAACCTCAAACAGGTTTGCCAGATTACGTTGACTTGGTATAGGACTGCCGATCGCCCACTCTCCCTTAGCAATTTTCTCTTTTATAAAATCAATAATCAATTGGTATTTTGGCTTTTTCATATGTACTCCTTATTGTTCAATTATGCCTTGGCATAATTGTGTCCGGAATCGGCTTTGTGCTTGCACAAAGAACTCCTTTCCGATTCCGTGACATCCGCCGGAGGCTTTAACTTATTTTAGCGGTTGTTTGATACCCGCTGAAATAAGTTAAACTGGTTGGTTATTTTCATTTTAACCTGTTGGAGAAATTTTACCAAAATCCTATTAATATTGAAAACATAAATTTAATTGGTTGGATAAAGAGGTGTATTCATGTTAAAAACATTAGATCTTAAGATTATTTCTGCTCATTTCATTACAATCCTTTTATGGGCATCGGCTTTTCCAGGAATACGAGTGGCATTGACGGCATATTCGCCTGAGCATATTTCACTTTTTCGATTATTAGTCGGCTCATTTATATTAATAATCATAGCAGTTATCAAAAAAACTCCTTTACCTGCGTTAAAAGATATCCCCATTATTTTATTACTTGGCTTTTTAGGTTTCACCGTGTATCAAGTAGCACTAAATTATGGAGAGCAAACGATTAGTGCTGGCATTGCAAGTTTACTTGTTTCCACAACCCCTATATTCACCGCCTTGTTAGCTGTATTCTTTTATCGTGAGAAGCTTGGATTATGGGGATGGATTGGTTCACTTGTTGGTTTTTGTGGTGTAGCATTTATTTCTGTAGGAGGTTCAACTGAAGACTTTGCTTTTAATACTGGGATTATCCTAGTTTTAGTAGCATCTCTTTCCGAAAGTATATACTTTGTTTTTCAACGTCGTTATCTAGAAAAATACGGGGCTCTTCCCTTCACGATGTACGCAATTTGGTCAGGTACTATTTTTATGTTACTATTCTCGCCAGGCCTACGTGAAGCCATTATGGATGCGCCGTTAAATGCAACATTCGTCACTTTGTATCTTGGCATTTTCCCAACAATCATTCCCTATTTTATGCTAGCCTATGTTACATCACGAACAGGAGCAGCTGAAGCTACGAGTACACTTTATTTAACTTCTGTTTTTGCATTTCTTATAGCATGGATTTGGCTTGATGAGGTTCCGCATTTTTCTGCCATTACAGGTGGCTTGATTACTTTAATAGGTGTATTTATTGCAAACGTAAAGAAAGAAGATATTAGTAAAGAAAATAACAATGCTCAAAGTTTAAACTAACTGTCTCGATTGAATAATTACTGCATTGATTCTTTAAAGACTGTTGACAACAGGTATTAGTGTAGTTATCGTTCTATACCTGTTGTTCATTTTTCAATCTTTTTAAGAAGCAATTTCTAACATTGTAGATGATGCTTGATCGTTAGAACATATTGCATTAATAACACCTTTTTGCACTATTTAACTATCAGAAACTTCGAGAATCATTAGGCATTTAGTTGCCCATCTTGATTGCTCTCAAAGCGCATAATAAAAACCTTCCACAATAGTGAAGTGAAAGGCAATCAGCGATTTCTACAGCATTTCTACTCAAAAACTCACTTAAAATAAAAATTCATCGCGTTTTGATAAAGAATTTTCTCAGTTGACGTTGCATCAAATAATTCTTGAATCAGTTCAATATCTGCATAAGCAAATGGTCTTTTTGCTCGTGTGGACGGTAAGTCTGTACCGAACATTAGCGCTTCGGGATTAACTGTATAAAAAGACTTCAAAGCATGTTGTACATCGAGCTCCACACGACCAAATCCTGTCGCCTTTACTCGTACACCTTTTTCTACGAGGCGCAACAAATGAGGTAAACCTTCCTCGGATAATCCTAAATGATCAATTGAAATCGCCGGTAAGTTTTCAATCGATGGTGCAATTTCAGGCAAATTTTTTGCGTCTATATATAATTCACTATGCCAGCCAGTTAAATCATAAACACGTCTCGCTAAGTAATCGAGTTTCGATAAATCTTCGGAGCCGCCACGCTTCACATTGAATCGTAGTGCACGTACACCTCTGTTATGTAAATCCATAATCTCATCATCTGTCACCGAAAATGGTAGCTGCGTAACACCACAAAATGCAGACCCCATTTTCTCTAAAGCATTCACTAAGTAAGCTTGGTCAAAACCTTGAAAGGAACCTGATACAATTGCCCCACCTACAATAGGATAAGTCGCTGTTTCTTTTTGATAATCTTCTACAACAAAGCTTGGTGGTACATATCCTTGATTTTCAGTAATCGGAAAATCAAAATCAATAATGTGAAAATGTGCATCAAAAATTCTCATCTTTCCTGCCTCCTTTCTATTACATTATCAAACAAAGAACATAAAGAAAATTTATGATTTTTTATGTAAATTCATAATTTTTTCTTATCAAATAGAACGTCCAAATCGTTAAAGTCTTGCAAAAATCCTATCTTGAGTCAAAACAAAATATAATTCCTTATAAGAAATACCTTAAAGCATTGCTTCCTGATGTAATTAACGCTATAAAACCTGCCACCATGATCCATATTGCATAGCGATTCTCTTCTTGTTTTCTCTTACTTATCCAAAATAATATTATGCTAATTACTAATAAAACCACACCCAAAACTGCACCTATACTAATGCCTATAATCATTCCCATTTCTAGTTGCCTTCTCTCTTTTCATTTTTTATTGTAAGTACAAATATTCATTACTAATACCGTTTTACCATACTTCAAGCTACATCGCATCCTCGTTTTCAATATTACGAATACCTAGATACGCAATTATTACGCCCACAGCTGCAAGCCCTAATTGAAGTGGAATGAAGGTCACCAATGAGACTGCAGGATTATAAGAACAAGCAATCGCTACTACGAGTAGAGACGAACCAATAGTTGCCGGAACAGAATGATTACGCATCCCAAAATACAATGGAATTAAGCTTGTTCCTGTTGCGGCAATAGCAAAAGGTATTATGTTTATGACTTCTCCAATAAACTGGTTTGCAGTTATTGAAAATGGAACGATAGGAAAATAAAAATTAATGATCGAAAAAAGACCAGCTACAACGATATTTGACAACATCATAGTCATTAAGGTTAAAACAGCGATCAAGGCCAGTTTACTAGCAATCAATTTCTTACGACTAACCGGATAAGTGAACATAATCAAAATGGTTCTGTTTTTATATTCTTCAATAACTAGTTTCGCAATTAATACCGAGGCAAACACAATAAACGTTGCCCTCACACTAGCACCAATCATTACATAAACATCTTGATACGTTGAAATGGGTATATCCCCTTCTCTTTGTGCAATATAAATAACGAAACACACTATTGCTGTTATAACGATGTTTGCGATAATTGCACCTTTTACATACCAACCTAATTTAAATTTCTTCATTTCCAGCTTTAATAGATGTAGCATAGCACCATTTCTCCTCCTCGGTTTGTTATTGCATGATAATATAAACAACACTCACTATGTTAAATATTGGTACGTCATAACCATTCCAGTATTTATCAATTAATAAACGTAATAAAATAATAGCTAAAATAATAGTCAATGTTGTTTTAATAAGAATATCTAATACTGGCATTAGTCCACTTCCAACTTTAAATCCCCACGGCACAAGATCAACTGGAAAGGAGGTCGCCAGAATACAAATGATTATTCTTATAAAGTATTTAGATAATTGATATTTTTTCCACCCTAGTTCCATCAGTTTAAGCATGGATTCTCTCTCCGTTCGTTCATTTAAGAAATGCTCCTCTAAAGAGCTATGTATTTTTTATTACTTTCAATCTCAATATCATTCATAAGTGTTTTTTCAAAGTGCTGACATTAATCGATATCTTTTCAGTACTCTATCCAATAAAGTAATAGAATTTCACCCTTCTCCACATACATGTTTACACTTAAAACGACCCCTTTCATGTACTTTAATTGTACGAATCGATCATCTCTTTTTTCTTACTCATTCCTTACAAATTTATTAATTAAAAACTGCACCCCAATTATTAGAAATTAACTAATAATTGAGGTGCAGTTCAATTAGCTTTATTGATTTTTATTGTTACAAGTCATCAACAAAAAAAGCTAGGCTCACAAAAAAATTGTGAATACCTAGCTGTTTTTATGCGTGTTCATTTGTTAACCATGACACTACTAGTTTAGCATATTATTCTAACAAATTCCACAAAAACCACAAAATGTATTTTCTATATTGTGATTAATGGTATCAATGTTTGAATTCTTCAACCAAACTTGAAAGCTTCATGAGCGTTTTCCAATTGCGGACAGTCGCTGGAATCTCAAGTTTTTTTAGATTATTGCCTAGTTTGGAATTTCGAATGCTGTCATAAAATAAAAGATACACATCTCTTCCACTTATGACACTGCGTTCTCTTTCGTTTGTAAAGGTTAAAAATTGGTCACTATTGACCTTCGAAGGAGCTGTCGGCAACAAAGCAACATGCAAACATTCCCCTTTACATGATTGCTCCGCTTCCGAAATCTCCTGATCTGAAAAAGGGGATTGACTAACAATCCGCTGTATTTCCTCTGCTGTCCTAATGACAACAACGCTAGATACTCCAAAATCCGCTTTAATTTTATCGTGTATTTTCGTTTGCAAAAGCTCCTCAGTTTCGTCTGATTCAAAAAGGATGTTTCCACTTTGGATATATGTCTTCACATTATGTAATCCAAGCTGCCCAAGAGAACTTCTTAATTCTGCCATGATGATTTTATTATGCCCGCCTACATTAATTCCTCTAAGTAGCGCAATGTAAATGGTCATACTATCCCGCCTTTCTATATACATTTTATTTACTAAAAATAGCTACATCCTTATATTGCTGTAAAGGCTTATCCTCTAGAAAATCAATAATCATCTCATTAAAAATATCTCTGGACATCGTACTTAATGGATCGAATGCATTTTTGAATAATGCTAGTTTTGCATTTTGAATATGGTTAAAAATAATTCGGGATCCTTTCCCTTCATCAACACCTGTTATAACTTTTCCTTCGCCGCCCATTACAAGTGTAGGTGACTTTATTCGATACAATTGATCAGTATGAGTTGGAAATGGTGCCTTTTTCATCGCAAGTAACATCTTCTTATCAATCGAAAAAGACTCTCTTAAAATACGTTGAGTATAAGGATCCCCCTTATAAAATTTCATCATGAGATTTATTATTGTGTGGTATGGAAGCAAACTAAATATAAAATTTGACATCGTCAGTACCCTGTGGGCATCTCGCTATAACTATTAGAGACTACAAGCTTATCTACGTAAGTTGGGTATTTTATTGCAAGTAGAGTAGCCAATTGACCACCTTGCGATACACCGACGACATGAATTTTGCTAATTCCTAGTACATCCAAAAAATATTTGATATCCTCCACAATGATATGGTGATCATATTTATTATTCGGGAATTCCTTTGTTGTATCACCATGTCCTCTATAATCTGGCATAATCATTTGATAGTGTGTAGAAAATGCTTCAATTTGAGGCTCCCACATTTTCCATGATGCCCGCTCCCATGCAAAAACAATATAGGCGTCCCTTGACCTCTAATTTCGTAATGGATCGTGATATTGTTCGCATTAACGTTTGCCATCAAATATCCTCCTACTTTGTATAATTACCTTTTCACGCTTCCCACTGAACTAAAAAATACTCTGTCTGTTGGATAACAAAATTATAGAAGTCATGATACGACAAAAACGTCACCAAAACCTTTAGGCTGAAAGTTTTCTATACTCAACAGGAGATTTTCAGCCTAGTTTTTAATTACAATATTTAGAGTAGTGATACCCATTAGCGAAGAATGAACCATCCTTTATTCAATAGGGACCAAATTTTTATTTTCGATCCACAATGACATGCAAAATGCTATTTCTATAATAATCATTACCAATGCCAGAATTGCCGGTGAAAATGAAAGGCCAACTACTAAAGCTAAAAATGGAATAATTATCGAGAAAAACATATACACTTTCGAAAGATATAGCCAGCTAAACGGCAGTAAATGAGCACCGAAAATCATGGCAATTACCATAACAAGTTTTTCTGGGATAGTCGGATAAATCCACATAGCAATAAGTAAATAGATAATTTGATTAAAAGAGAATAACATGCCCAGATTTGTAAGCGGGTTTTTCACATTCTTAAAATCAATTTTCATTAATTTAGATAGTATAAAAGCTAAGGGTAAAAGTGGTGCAGTACAACAAAATGTCAAAAGATTTTTCGTTAAGATCGGCAGGTTGGTTATATGTATCACAAATACCAACCCCCAAATAACTATGGAAGCTACTATAAAATGTAATCCTCTTTTTTGTTTGATTGCACAATCCAAACGAATTTCACGCAGATTCATGAGTCTCACTCCTTTACTGCATTTTTTATCCTAGCGTTTAATTCTTTGCTTAATCGCTCGTTCTCATATTTAGCATAAAAGTAAAAAGTAATAATATGAATAGTTAGCGTTATAAGTACAACGATAAACCAGTATGGAACTATGAACAAGTACATTTCTTTAGAAAAGAGCCACACACATGCGAATCCAACGAAAACATTTGCAGCCGTTGATAAAGTACTATTCACAGGGCTACTAAATGTGCCATATTGCCATAAAAATGGATAAATAACTCCAAAAGTGATTGAGCTTAGAAATGAGATAATAGTTAGACTAATTAATTATTAGAATTAAGTATTACGTGTGCTTCATCTTTTGGAAGATTTTTATCATAGAAAAATAGTGTTTTCATTCTAACTCCTTTCTTAATTTAAAAATATCAAAGTAGTATGAAATAAGCAGCAAAAATTCACTTTGATGCACAGTATTTTATTTTGTTACATTACTTGACAGGGGTATCTTAACTACATAAAAATAGTAACTGAAATCAATCTTTTTTTGGTATAGCAAAAACCCTCTCACTTTTTTAAGTGATAGGGTTTTTATTTGTTTCTCACTTTATAGGGTAAATACCAAGGACCATTAGAATTTTACTTATCTATACGAATCATGTGTAGGTTGAAACAAGTCTTCTTCTGAATTTCTAACAACAGAAAAGTGTTCGACATTGTAATGACCATGAAGAGTATGATTATGATGCTTAATAATTTGTTCTGCACTTAAAACATCACTGTCCGCAGTTGAATGCCCATCACCAACTAACGTAACATCCAAACCACTAATAGTCGCAGTTCTTACTGCACTATCGATACAGTGCTGCGTCGAGCAGCCCATCACAACAACATGTTTAATATCTTGAGATTGTAAATGATTTAGCAGTTCAGTCCCATGGAAACAATTCGATGCTTTTTTATCGAAAATCTTAACTTCCGTAGGTACATTAATGCCATTATGAATATCGAATCCTTGCCCTTTACCTTCAGCTACATCGAGATCCCTTATAAAGACGACTGGAACATTGGATTTTCTTGCTTTTTCAATAACTAAATTGATATTTCTAATAAGCAGTTCTTTATTAAAAACAGCTCTTTCTTTCTCGTTGCCATCGATTAAATCTTGCTGAGCATCAATAATAAGTAATGCTTGATTCAAATAATTTTCCCCCTTCAATTTGAAGAAACGCTATATAATATTTTAGTTAGACGGTTTCCCCTTTTTGTTTATCACGCTAACATAATTTTTAATCATAATATCTACCCCAAAATTGTCATTTAAGACTAATTAATTTTATCATATTTTCCCATAAAAGGTAGCAGATGAAATGAAACAATTCACTAATTTTTGGTACTATTACAATCTTTAAGTATATAATCCATACATTGAATAGTGTCATCGATGCGTTGTTTTTTCGAATTACAATAGCGTATATTGGAGCCTTCTCGAATACTGATGGCTTCGTTAATAATTTTGTGAAATTCTTCTGGTAAATGATGTATTGCATATTTACATGCATCAACTTTTGAAACAATATCGTGTTCTTCTAATGTGTAAAATTGCCGTAACATCCCAGTAATAGACCATTCTACTTCGACATCAATTAATTTATTTGGTATCAAAAATGCTTTAGTTTTATATTTTTTCATCGTTTGCAATCTATTCGACCAATAACTGTTCATATTTTCTAAAACATAATCATTAAGCACTCTTTCATCTACATTGAAGTTATATGTAGCTACATCTGATCCTAGAATGGTGATTCCTTTATTGTTTAAAATCCACCATGTAATTGGGTTAATATCATCGTTACCCCAATTTATTTTGCCTTCATTTACCTTTAAACAGCCTTTTACCTCACTCTGTTTCTTTCCAACATCCTCAACAAGTATATAACTTCCATCCATCCCTACATTCTTATATTTTCGATTTAATTCTTTATGAAGGTCGGATATAACTTTCGCATCTTCTTCTGTTAAGGTTCTGTTTACAACTGTAATAAAATCGATATCACTAGAACCGTTTATGTATGCGTTTAGAGCAATGGAGCCATGTAAATAGAACCCTTCCAGTGTATTAGGCATTTTATTTTGAAATAGGGTTATATATTCATTTAAAACTTTTTTAACCGGAATAGGAACTCTAGAATCCATAAAAACACTCCTTTTAATCTGATCAATACAATATTAACAAAATGCTTTCTATATTTTCCATTATTTGTTGATATTAATGCGGTTATCATCTAAATGTAGGGTTCATTTCTGTTCCGACTAGGCACTTTCTTGGGGGCGTTCAGTCTTCATTCCAATCAACTTACATACATAACATACGTTTTAGACAAAGGTTATCTCTACTTTTGATTAGAACAAATCTATTCGAATCCAGCTCTGTTGTCATATCGGAGTATCTTTTAAAAATTCATTGGGTATTCTAGGGATTAGATAAGGAGTGGGAGAATTTGTACACAAGTTATTTACAAGTAGTTGTTCAAACGATTATTAGTTTTTTTGTTCTTCTGACACTTACGAGGTTTTTAGGTAAAAAACAATTAAGTCACTTAACCTTCTTTAACTACGTGACTGGTATTACAATTGGTTCAATGGCCGCCAATATGGTAGTTTTAAAAACAATTGTATACACAAAATTTTTAGTAAGCTTAATTGTTTGGTGTGCGCTTACTACTTTAATTAGTTACATCGCTATGAAATCTGGAAAAGCAAGAACATTACTTGATGGACAACCGACAATTGTTATTAAAAAAGGGAAAATAGATAGAAAAGCTTTAGCAAACACTAAAATTAATATTGATGACCTTACGATGATGATTAGACAATATCAAGTTTTTTCAATTACAGAAATTGACTATGCTATATTAGAACCCAATGGCATGCTTAGTATTCTTAAAAAACCTGAATTTCAAAGCCCACAAAAGATGGATTTAAAAATTGCTCCTTCATCCCCGGCTTTTATCCCTATTGAAATCATCACTGATGGGAAGCTATTGAAACGAAATTTATTGGAAGTTGGAAAAAGTAAAGAATGGCTGGATAACGAATTAAAAAAAGCAAATATACAATCAATCGAAGAAGTTTTTTATGCAGAAATTCAACCGAATGGTAAAATATTTATCCAAAAATTTGATTAAGGAAATTTCCATATCCAGTTGCTTCCTAGCACTAAAAAATTGACAAAAAAATCTATTTATGCAATAATTTACTTTTATTATATTTATTTGTACAATAGGATTCTCCTGGCCAGGGGGAATCCTATTTTTTTTGAAGGAGTGTATTTGCATGAACAAAGGTGAATCCAGTTTAACTTCATTAATCTCAGCTTTTGCCAGAGCTTATCACAGTCAATTCGATACCCCTATAATTTTTGATGACTACCTTGCAAAAGAATTGATCACACAAAAAGAGTTCCATGACATTCAAACAAATATGGTACAAGGCATCCAGTTTTTTAACAAAGAAATCGCAGAAAAACTAAATGGACAAACTGAAGAGCTATTAAAATGGATTGTGCAAACTCAACTCTCTCCTACTCCCTTAGCACGTGCAGCATATTGTGAAAAAGTTTTGCTAAATGAAGTCATGTTAGGTTTACAGCAATATGTCATACTCGGAGCAGGGTTAGATACGTTTGGCTTAAGACACTCTGAACTTGAAAACATGTTGGAAATCTTTGAAATTGATCACCCTGCAACACAGGAATTTAAAAAGAAAAGAATGGCTGAAGTTAATCTAAAGCTTCCTAGTAATGTACATTTCGTTTCGATGGATTTCACAAAAAAGTTTGCAACTCAAAATTTATTGGACAGCGGCTTTGACAATAAAAAAACTTTCTTTAGTCTATTAGGCGTTTCCTATTATTTAACGAAAGAGGAAACTTCAAGCTTACTTGATCATTTGTTTGCCAATGTACCATCAGGAAGTTCCATCATATTTGATTATGCAGATGAAAAACTATTTAAAGAAAGTGGAATTTCAAATCGTGTTGATAACATGGTGAAAATGGCTGCAGCAAGTGGTGAACCGATGAAATCGTGTTTTACTTATGAAGAACTGGAAAAAATGTTAGAAAACTCAGGACTGCTTATTTATGAACATCTTTCGCCAGATACAATTAATGAGCTTTATTTTGACAATCGAAAAGATTATCTAACAGCCTTTGAAACGATTCATTACGTTCATGCTGTAAAAAAATAAGTTAAGTTCGGAGGAATCTAATGAAATTTTATCAATTGTCTAAAGAGAATGGCAAAAACATAACACAATTTAGGTCAAATTTTATTATGTCTCGTATTATCAACACTGAAACATCAGCTAGTATCGGGTGCATGTATTTAGAAGAAAACGATGTTATTGGCTATCATCAAGCTGTAGTTCCCCAGCTTCTCTTAATTATAGAGGGCGAAGGATTTGTAAGAAATGAACAGGAGCAATATTTTCAAGTCAAGCCTGGAGATGCAGTATTTTGGGAAAAGGGTGAATGGCATGAAACTAAAACGGATAAAGGATTAACTGGCATCGTGATAGAATCTGAGCAATTAAATCCGGCAGTTTTTATGCCTTTAAAATAAGTTACTAATATTTTTAAACTATTTCTCAGGCAATTAACTATGCAAAAATAACATTCTTAGCATATTTTAGTAATGTAAGATTGGTTTAGTCTTACACCTCCGAGGCTTGTTACTAAGGGTCACTTATATTAATAAGTGGCCCTCTATAAATTTACTGTTCAAGAAATAGTGTTTCTATATAGTTTATTGACAAACTCCTAGTGTAAAATCAAAGAATTTTCCAACGCTAAAATAATTTTCTGGGAAATTTAGTGGAATCGGAATAAATATTGCTTCTACTCCTTGCCATGCTTATTTTCCCTCCCCATATTTTTCTTTAAAAGCAGGACTCAGCTCACTCCACACATCAAATTTATTTCCGTCTAAATCGTAAAAAACAAAATTTCTTCCCGCATGCCCCCTATTTTCAACTTCTCCAACTCTAATTCCTTTATCTCTAAAATTTTTATGAATAGTCTCTAATGCACTTAATCCATCAACCTCAAAGGTAATCGAAAAATGTTCTTTGCCGTAGCAATCAATGAAATTTGAGCTTTGATTGTTCATTGATCTAACAAGAAAAATACTTTGATTGGCAAAATTAAGAATAGCCTTATCGGTATCTACGTAACTGCACTCTGCTCCCAACTTACTTACATACCACTCACATGACAGTTCTACATTGCTGACTGGAATATAAGTAGTTCCTATTCTAATTAACGTTTCACTCATCTAATCGCCCTCTCCAATGTCTTTAATGAATTATTCTATTTCTAGCTTTTATATCCCTTCTGACCAGTTCTACAATTTCTAAGTTCCCCACAATTGCGCAATGGTGAGGTCTGCAAAGTTGCATTTGTCTACAGTCTGAAATGACCAGACTCAATTTTAAGTTCTGGTCATTTCATTTTTTACTTTTATAATTATTGGTCACTATACTTGAATGTTTTTAAGGAAATGATAAGTGTCAAAGCTAAGCAACCCAATAAAAGGAGTAAAGATTCTCCCCATGTACTAAAGTTATTTAGAAATGCGGCTTTAATTCCATTTAAAAACCATTCAAATGGATTTACTAGACTAATCATTTGTATAAGATTTGGTGCCTTTTCCATTGTAAAAAATGCATCACTACAAAGTAGCATTGGTATCATCAGTACATTTGCAGTCATACTTAGATGTCCCTCGTTTTTCACGAGACTTGAAATAAAAAAGCTTAAAAAGACAAAACTTAATGAAGCTATAAGAATAATCGGTGTCATTAATAAGAGGACATTAAAAGAAAAATTCAGTTGATTGATAACGATAGAGAATAAAAGCACGATATAAGATAAAATAATCGCTACTATAGCCCATGCACTAGAAATACTAACGATATATTTCCATAAAGGCATTGGTGTAGCGTGAAGTAAATTATAAACCCCTCTCTTTCTTTGCGATAACGCTATAAAAGCAGTGGTCATAAATGAATAGAAAAATACACTAACGGCAATGATGCCTTCTACATAATTTCCTGCATAGTTCGGTAAAAATATCCTTAACGCAATGATTGCAGCAAATGGCATTAATATTGACCAAAAGAGTAAATACATATCCTTTATGCTAGATTTCAAATTTAATACGAAAATAGCCTTCATCTTCTCGCTCCTTACTTCGTTAATTCAAAAAATAATTCTTCTAAATTTTGAGTTTGATATCGCTCCATTAAAGCATCAGGTGAGCCATTTGCCACTATTTTTCCGTGATGCATAATCAACACTCTGTCAGCTACATTCATTACCTCCAACATATCGTGGGAAGAAAATAAAACTGTAACGCCGGTATCTTTTAAACGTTTAATGATCTGTTGAATTTCTCTTTGGCCTCTAGGATCCAATCCGGCAGAAGGTTCATCCAAAATTACTAATTTAGGATGATGCAAAGTTGTCACGATAATTGCTAGCCGTTTTTGCTGTCCTAATGACAATTTGATAGCAGGCGTTTTTTTGACCTGCAATAAATCAAAAGCGGCAAGTTTTTCTTCAATTTCATTTTTTGTTAGCGAAATTCCATAGAATGCCCCGAATAATTTTACATTATCCTCTACAGAATAACCTTCGAAAAAAGGGGTTGATTGAAGCTGCGTACCTATTTCCTTTTTGTAATCAGATGTCCAGTACTCAATCGTTCCACTGTCCTGAGGAATAATGCCAAGAAGCATACCGATCGTTGTTGTTTTCCCAGCACCATTTGAGCCCACTAAAGCTATTATATCCCCCTCTTGAATGTCAACATTTATATGATCAACGACACACCTAGCTTTATAATTTTTCGTTAATTGACTAGCACTAATGAGTTTTTTCATTTTTTCTCCCCTTACTTAACATTGTATATTCAACATTGAACATATAGCTATTTTTTAACTCTCTCATTCGAGAGAGTTACTTTTTTTCATAATTTCAATAGCTTGATTTACAAATTTGGATTGTACTTTTACAATTTCTAGCATATTATCAAATGCTAGCTGTGTTAATGCTGGCAGTTCTCCTTGCACAGCAATCAATTTCGCTTCATAGCCAGCATTGATCGCCTTTTCTTCTTGTTCCAAAATTATTTTCTGCTTTTCTAATGCATCCACTGCTTTAGCTTTTGGCAGTTTAAATGCAAAGGATACACCAGAATACAATGTTGTAGGATAAACTACAGAGGATTTTTCAAGAGCCTCGATAATTAATTCTTGCTCATGCGCTCTGCCCTTTTCAGTAATTTGGTAAATTGCTTTTTGTCTGTGACCCGTGGATTCAATACTAGCCACCTCTATATAGCCATCTTTTTCAAGCTTCTTTAAAGCATTATAGATAGAGCCGATTAGCACACCACCCCATCGTTCAGCGTCACTTAATTCAAGCATTACTTTAATATCATAGCCTGTCATTGGTTTTAGCCCCAACATAGCAAGAACTAATAGCCTTGTCATAATAATCACCTTTTTATATTCAACGTTGAATAAATTGAATATAACAATTCTTATTTTTTTTGTCAATAGGCTTAATAATTATTGTTGAAATGTTGTAAAAAAACTAAAAATACTACAATAACGTATTTTATGATAAAATGAATTATATTGCACCATCAAAGGGCATAAACCAATTCAGGCTGTAGCAAATTTATTTGCTACAGCTTTTCATATTTATGATAAAAATCTTCAACAGTAATGGATTTTATTTCATCACTAATTCAGAAATTTGCTGTGATTAGGTAAAGCAATCTGCTCGAATTCAGTTGCTAACTTATACAAATTTCTAGTAAGCTCTTCCCCCTTCATTGGTAATCCATGTCCTGTAATAGCAACTGAAGGTTTTAGAGCCTCTAATTTTTTTACAGAATCCCAAGCAGCTTGCCAATCTGTCGTGAAATATCGTGGCGGTCCGCTAATTTCCTTTTTTTGTAGCAACACTTTGTAGAGCGACTCTTGTTTAACCGTAACAAATGCATCTCCAACAATTAACGCTCGATCCTCTTCGCGAAATAAAGATATATGCCCTGGCGTATGACCCGGAGTATGAATCCAACGAAAATCATCCATAAATGGAATACTTCCATCAGAAGGGAGTGCCTCAACGTTGTTTCCTAAGTTAATGGCTTCATTCGGAAAAAATGATGACATTTTTGCTAGTAAGCCACCATTTACACTAGAATCAGGTTCAGGATAATTTTTTATATCAGTTAAATAAGGTAATTCTAAGGAATGTGCATAAACAGGCATACCCCAGTGTTCAATTAAATCGATTATCGCCCCAACATGATCAAAGTGACCGTGCGTCAAAATTAACGCTTTAGGTCGACTATTTGTTCCAAATCTCTCCTCGGCTATTGAAATAATTTCCTTTGCACTTTTTGGCATGCCTGCATCAATTAATACAAACTCTCTCTTATGAGGTTCACCGTAGAGTACGATATTAACAATTTGAATCGTATGTTGGTATAAATCAGGCATTACTTCTACACCATCTCCACTCCAAATTGATGTCGCTGGAATATATTTAAAGTCGCTACCATAGTTCATATCTTTATGCATGGAAAACCCTTCTTCCTCATTGAATTGTAGATAATCATATTTTTCCTTTATACAGTAAAAATATAGCAAGAAAAAAATGGATTATAATTCAAAACTAGCGACTTAGCAACAGTTATAGTATATTTAATGGATTTACGTTCTCATGCAATTTCTTCTTCACACGATAAGATGTTATAACCTTCCCTGTTCGCTAGCTATATGATTAAACATATATTTTTCCATAGCATCTTTTGAATTCACTATTAAACAGAAACGATCTATAAGCATTAATTAACAGTCCCCTTTCATTAGTTCCTTTCAAACGCTCGTGCCAAAGCCTTTACGCCTACAATGTCATCCTCACTTCCGTTGAAAAGTAATAAAATAGTCTCATTGTATAAAACTACCTGAAAATGTATAATTTTACTGTCTTTTGTTCGAAGTAAGTGATTTTGATTTTTACTTCGCCCGATTAAAACACGGTAAGGAACGTGGTAGTTTGAAGATTGTAGGAATAATTATAGGAGTTGTGGTTTTACTTATTGTTGGTTTAATTATTGCGAGCAAGCGAATCGTGAAAAACGCTAAAAAATCACAGTTAGAAATGGAGTCGGCTAACCCTTTATCGAAAGAAAAACAGCATTTGCTTGCCTACGGTGCCAATCTAGCTCTTTATCGGTCTGAGTCGCCTCGGATACTGCCGGTGAAGGTAGATCATGAAACTTTGAAAGAAGGTCTTTCTTCTAACTGGGACGTTAATAATCCAGAGGAGGCTGTAGAGACCCTAGAATGGCTACTTATGGAAGGGCATCGTGCAAGGTATGATGAGTTCCTTAATTCATTGAAAGCTGGCCAGTCTTTTACAGAGGAAGAAGTGGGCAAATCGCAGAAGTGCTACGAATCTGCGCAAGAAGTAATGATGAAGCAGCTTTCCTTTGCAAAATCAGACTATGACCGTGTGGACACTATTGCCGCCTGGGATTTCGACCGAGCTGTAAATATTGCAAGATGGAGCTACATAGTTGGTTATATAACCGAAGAACAGGCATGGGGCTATATAGCGAGAGCAGCTGATGCCGGCAGCCATATCTTCCAATCTTGGAAGGACTATCTTATATCATTTGCATTTGGCCGAGCCATTGCTTACGAGGGTGACATTTACGACATCATTTGGAGTGGAAAAGAATTGCTGAATGAAAAAGATTCGATCTGGAATGAATTTAGTATTCAACGATCAACGGCACAGGATTCCAATAACTTAACATTGGACAAGGTTTGATGGCATTAAAAAACCTGCTAGATATTTAGCTACTTTCTTAGCTAAAATCTAGCAGGTTTATTTATTTACGAACAGCTTCAAATGTAATTAATGATTGCTCTTTTGAAGGCTTCTTGTTATAAACATATTCAGCGGAGCAAGTAATATCAGAAAAACCTAAGCTTATTAATATGTGTTGGAATTCTTCTATTCCGTACCATCGTACCGGGAATCTTTGTAATTCTGTATCTATTAATTTACCATTTCTCCATTTTTCATATTTTAAAACGGTTAGCGTATATTGATCGACCCAGTTCATTTCAACGGCTTTTCTTTCTAATGAAATTCCTTCCTCTTTTGAAATTTCATAGTAGGATGAAGAAATTTCCCCTGTTCGCCAGTCTGTAGGTAAAAGTAAGTCTACAATTAAGCGACCTCCAGGTATCAAATGATTATACATACATGTTAATGCATCCATTGCATCTTTTGAATTCTCTATTAAACATAACGAACCTGTCGGCATAACAATCGCTTCATATTTTGTGTCTAATGAGAAATTGCTCAAGTTACCTTCATATAGATTTGGCTTGAATCCTCTTTCTTTACAACGTTTTCTGCATAAATCTAACATTTCAGGTGAATAGTCGATTCCCTCAACATTATATCCCTTTTCAAGTAAAGGAATTAAGAAGCGTCCAGAGCCAACTCCCGCTTCAAGCACTTTTCCCGTAGTTCCTTTTAATCGTTCAATATAATATTCCCATTGCAATTCCGCTTGAAGCCGTAATACCGTTTAATAAAGGTGTTCGATCTGTAAAAGAACTCATTATAATGCTAGACCTTCCTTCTTTAAAATTTCTTCTATGCTTTGTAATGCTTCTTTTTCATCGGTACCGTCAACAATAATTTTGATTTCTGCACCTTGGCCGATTCCTAGAGCCATTACGCCCATGATCGATTTTAAGTTTACTCTCTTTTTGTTATATTCAAGCTGAATACTTGAATCATATTTCCCAGCAGCCTTTACTAAAATAGATGCGGGGCGAGCATGAATTCCTGTTTCTTCAATAACCTGATATTGTTTTTCAATCATAATTTTTTCCTGCTCCTTTTCTTATTACTTTTACTTCATACGAATAAAGGCTAGCTTTAACGCCGAATATATTCATCAACACCTCTAGTACTCCACTGCGGTAACGCTATTGTGCATTGGGGGTCAGACTCCAAAAATTATTGTTTGTTTTTTCGAAATTCCTTCGCCTTGTTCGCTTCTTCCATAAAAATGCGAGCTCGTTCAGAATCAATTGGATTTTTCATATCTCCTTTTTTCACCCATGTGGCCACCGATACGCCATCATAGTATTTTAGTAGCTCATAAATGTTATCTCCAGTTGCTCCGCCGCCTAAGAAGATAGGAGTATCAGGCAATTTCGTTCTTACCTTCTCAATCATCTCAATGCTTTCAACCGGGCTATTTCCTGCGATAAATAGTCCATCTGCAAATGCCTCGTGAACGGCCTCCCAAGCGGCATTTTCAATTGATTTACGGCCTAGTGGCACGCCATGGACTTCGTATACATCGGCATAAACCGGCACTTTGGTTCTGATTCTTTTTCTAAGACTAGCAATATCAACGCATTGCGCTTCAAGAATGCCCGCGCTCGTTACATTCGCTCCGGTAAAGAGATGTTCGACCCTTACAAAGTCTGCACCCACCGCATCGGCGACAGATAATCCGGCAACGCCATCCCAGTTCATCAAAATACCCATTGTTAAGTTAGGAAACTCTTTTCTAATTTCATAAGCAATTCTACTCATATAGGCAACTGCTTCTGGTTCAGCATGCTGCTTAATCGGCATATCATTCATATTTTGAATAATAATTCCGTCAAAGCCATTTTCCTGCACCATCTCGGTTTCCTTTAAGGAATAATACACAATCTCATCAATTGTTTGATCAGTGTGTCGATAACTTCCCGGAAGTGGCGGCGGCTGAATCATCGATAAGACGGTACAATTTGGGTTGAACGCTACCATTAGATCGCTCCTCCTAACTTTTTATAGTAATTCATGCTGACATTGAAAATTTGATTTACCGGGATAATTCCCTCTTCAGTAATAAACCCTGATATATGCTTAGGTGTTACCCCAAGTAATTCAGGAGCCTTAAAGTCTATATTTTCTACAAGATTTTGATCCGGCCAATCTTTGGTTAATTTCTTCTCTAATTCTTGGACAACTAACACTTTCTTATATCCATAAATTGAGCGAATATCCAATTTAATTAAAGGGGTTAGAAAATACAATGGAATTTTATAATAGTCACAAACTAAACCTACGATATCAGAGCCAGTTGTATTAAAGCCTGTCCCATCCGGGAAGAACGTTTCCGCTCCCATAAGCGCGACATCACATTCTTTTAGGTAATACATCAGTGCAGCATCCGGGAAAAACTTAATTTGATGACCTGCTTCCTTGCAGACTTTCACATAAGGAAGTCCACCATCAATAATGCGGCTTTCAGGAATATAAATGGTATAGGTTTGCTCATTTTCGCCTATTCTTTTCAAAAATTTATCAACAGTACTTGAGTAATCATAAACCAAAATATTTTTCATGTCTTTGACAGCAGAATTGGCGTAGTCAATAACTTTTAATGTAGCTTCTTTGTTATATTCAAGGTAACCATTCTTTTGATTAATGATTTCTTCAACAGCTTCATCAATTGGTTTGTCTGAATGACTTTCCAGGTTGTTTGTCATCAGTAAGATAGCATTGCTAACCGCCTGACTTGCTTCTCCTCTTGTTTTGATAAAAAATTGGCTTACAGATTGAATTTTTTCTATAATTTCTTTGACGTTACATTTATTATGTTTTCCGTCCAATGCTATCGATTCAATCATGTCACCGATTATAGAAATGTGATTACTTGCGCCCAATACTTTTTGTCCAACAATATCGTCAAATAATGATTGAACGTCTGTAGTCAAAAGATTTCTAACACTTTCTGCTGCCTGAATCATATAAAACCGTCTCCTTCTCGTCTACTAGGCTATTTACACAAACCTTGTTACGAATCTTGTGCAAATAGCCATTTGCAGTGGATATTTGTCCTGCAGGTTTAAAGAAAAAAATATCCTTCTTATTCATGGTGACTTTATTTCTTTAATAAATCATCAGCGTTTTTATAATAGATACTTTCCAGATAGTCCTCTTCCAAGTTAAACATATCAAAAAGGTCAATCGAACATTTGGTCAACGTGGTAGGATAATAAGAACCGAATAGTAATTTTTCCTTTGGTAACACTGAAAATGCTTTTCTAAGAACTTGCACTTCATACTGGTTAGAGGTTTCAACTAGGATATTGTCGTGTTCATTGGCAACATCTACACAGCTATAGCCGTAGTCAAAGCAGCCGATATGGAGGAAAATAAATGTGATATTTGGGTGTTTTTTTGCATGAAGAGCCCATTGCTGAGGCATTGACATAGAACCAATTCCTGTGAAAACTTTCACTGGTGTTTGGGTTTCTTCGACAATATCGAGAATTTGGTCGATATTAGAGCAGCTATCAGGATAGTAGCCATGTTCAATTGAATTAAATTCAATCATTTTGATTCCAGGGAGCTGAAGCACTCTCCTCGTTTCTTCTACTGAACTGTCTTCTTTTGGATTTATGACGGCACAGCCAACTAATTGATTGGGGTGCCTTGTTACAAGATCCGAAATATAGTTATTTTGATCCTGGATTGATTTTCCTTCTAACGCAGAGACAACCCTTAAGGAAATATAGTTTTTTTTCATATCATCTAGTAATTCTTGTTCGAGATATTCGTGAGTTGTCTCATCCCTTTTGATATGAGCATGTATATCGATAATCAAATTTCTTCACCTTCTTGTTTGATTTTCATGTAAGAGCAGCTCCTTCCCTCCAGCGATTTTGGAAGGATAGGGACGCTGCCGCTTCTATTATCCTAAAAATCCTGCGTATACTCCGATGATTCCAAAAATCATAGTTAAGAAGATTAATTTAATGGGTGATACTTTTTTCTTTGTGATGAGGTAATACATGAGACCGGTGTAGAGTAATCCAAGTACCCCAGGCATTAAATTATCTAATGTTTCTTGAATACTGATGGTTGTCTCTCCAGACGTATATTTGATTGGGACATTTACAACCACTAATAATGGAATGAATCCACCGACAATAATATAGGCAGCAATACCGGCAAGTTCTGAAATCCTACTAATTAAACCAGATGATTGGAATTTGCCAACTAATGAAATCCCTTGTTTATAACCTTGGAATACGCCAAGATAGCGAACTCCCAGTGAAAGAATGGTCATACAAATGACGAACATGATCGGTCCAACCCAGCCTGTTCCAGCACTGACTAATGAGATGGCAAGTCCCGCTATAATGGGTCTTGCGGTTCCGTTTAGAAGAGAGTCACCCAATCCTGCCAATGGTCCCATTAGGGCTGTTTTAACAGAGCCAATCGTGGATGGATCAAAGTCTCTTTCATTGGCATATCTTTCTTCCATAGCCGCACTGATTCCAACAGGAATAGCTGAAACCATGTCTTGTGTTAAGAAGTACTCCATATGTCTTTCATATGCTTCTTTTTTATCTTCAGGATCATCATATACTTTTTCAATAACAGGCATCATGGCTTGGGTAAAACCAGCATTTTGCTGACGTTCATAGTTATTAGTGGCACGAATCGTCATTTGGTTCCAAAATACTTTCCATAAATCTTTTTTGGTTAATTTTTTTTCATTCTCTTGCACCATATTCACTCTCTCCTTATGCATTAGTGTTTTGTTCATCTATCTTCAGGTAGTAATACAATGCAACACAAATGACACCCAATAATGCAATTCCGATCATGTTTATTTTTAAATAGGAAGCAAATAAGAACCCTAAGAATAAAAATGGCCAGAATTTTTTCACCTGGATTGTACTTAGTAGTAATGCAAATCCGACTGCACCTATTAATCCTCCGCCAACTGCTAATCCGGTAATCAATTTCTCAGGAACGGCTTCAATGATTCCCTTTACAAAGTCTGCTCCAAAGTAGATTGCTAGAAAAGCAGGTATTCCATATAAAACAGAGTTCATTAACATCGGATAGACCGTATTATTTAATACAAGTCCACGCGTATTTAAATTGGTTATCGCCCTTTCGGCTCGATGCATGAAGAAGATGTTGATCACCGAGTTTTGGAAAGTGGTAGCAATTTGGCCGATAAAGGAAACTGGTAATGCAGTCGCAACAGCTAGTTCGGTTCCACCGCCACCAAGAATCGCTATCCCTGTTGCAATGGCTGTACTGAGAGTGGGATCTGGAGGAGTTGCTGTCCCTACGAAGATTACCGCAAGGAACATTAACTCAATTGTTACACCGACGGCTAATCCCGTGGTTACATCCCCCATAATCAATCCAACGACTGGCCCTGTAAAAATAGGCCTGAAAATATGTGTTTGCAAAGTATGAGAGTCAATAAATGCAATGGTAACAAATAATGCAACTAGTACTGCCTGTAGTAGAATGTCCATGTGTAAGTCCCCCTGCCTATGACTGAAATTTATATTTATTGATTAGTTGGATGACGTATTGACTGCGTTCATTTGGAACTGTGCTTACTTCAAGAGAGATGCTTCAGCTGACTGATGTGAGTGACGCATATCTTCCTAATCGACCCAAAGGTTTCCTAATATCTTGGTTTTGCCTTTTTTCATATTGATGTTGCCCACATTGATTTCTTTTATATCAAGGTCGCCTTCAATCATTTACAGCGCTTCTTTAGATTCTCTTACTAATAATAGGCCCTTCATATCGATTGGATTCTTGGATGGTTCGAATGGTATCATCTACTCCAAGGATTTGCAGTTCGATTGTTTTTGGCGTTGCATCTGCAACAATGTTTTTTAAAATTCATCATTGGCTGCTTTGTCATCTGCGACATTAATTCAAGTCGCGTCCTCCTAGGCAATCCACGTGGTAACGATTTGTTCATGGATTAATCGTCCGTCGATTCTAAAAAATTTGATAATCATTTCCGTTTCGTTTTTTATATGTCACTTAATCCTAAACTGTCGTGGCTTACTTCTACTAATTCAGAAGTCAGGCTGTTAAGGCTTTTTCCATCTCTTGTTAAAATCGCATGAACAAGGATTGGTAAATTCACCCCGTAAAAAACACTTACATTGTCGTTGTTAAAAGAAAATTTGCTGCTGATTTTGAACGGAGTGCCTCCCATGATATCGCAAAATATTAGGAATTGTCCGTCGTTTGAAAGCCCTTTCATTTTTTCGTTTATTAAATCGGAAAGTTCATCTTGTCCCATATCTTCCATTAAACAAAGAAACTCAACATTTTCCGCTTCTCTTGTAAACATTTTTGCAGAATGAACGATTCCTTCTGCCATTTTTCCATGCGTAACAACTAAAATGTTAATCATTTTAAAACCTCCCCAGTTGGGTCCAAAGTTTTTTCTAAAGCTGTATTTATAAAAGGTGATCATTCACTGGTTATTTGCTGATCAATTTAATTACATCTTGACTGCGCTCGTTTGGTACTGTACGAACTTCAAGGGCAACACCTACTTCATGTATCTTGTTTAGATATCGAATATCCTCATCGTCTATCCAAAGGTTACCTAAAATCTTCGTTTTGCCTTTTTTCATGTTGATGTTGCCAACATTAATTTCTTTTAAATCAAGGCCACCTTCAATCATTTGCAGTGCTTCCTTTGGTCCTCTTACTAATAACAGGGTCTTTGTATCACTTGTGTCTTCTTTAATGGTACGAATAGCTTCGTCCATTCCAAGGATTTGCAGTTTAATTGTTTTTGGCGTTGCCATTTGGAGCAATGTTTTTTGAAATTCATCATTGGCTGCTTTGTCATCTGCGACAATAATTATGTTTGCATTTGCGTAGGCAATCCACGCAGTGACAATTTGTCCGTGGATTAATCGTTCGTCGATTCTAAAAACCGTAATGTTCATTTTTATTCGCTCCTTTTTGATGAGTTTTGCGTAACGTAATTTCGAGTCTTTACATTCTCCATAAGTACTCTGCATTTTTATAGAAAATATATTCTAATTGATCTTCTGGAATATTTAATTCAAAAAATTTCTCAATTTCAATGTTTACTAGTTTGTAAGGCCAATCCACTCCGAATGCCATTCGTTCAGTTCCAAGAATTTCAATCGATTTTTTTAACACCTCGGAATTCATTTGACCTGATGTTTCCACCCAAACGTTTTTCAAATCTTTAACTGCTTCGATTGTTGATAATCCAAATTCATAATAACCGGTATGGGTAAAGAGAAAATCAATATTTGGGAATTTCTTCGCGTATTCTGCCCATACATAAGGTGTACTAATTGGAGCTGTACCAACATGTGTTTGAACATGAACGCCGTATTTTGCGATTTCAAAGAAAATATCATTTAAACTAGGTGTATTGTCTGGATAGTATCCGTGTTTCCATGAGTGAAACTTAATGCCGTTCATTTTGTATTCGTCTAAACATTTATGAACTTCCTCAATCGCATCGGATGCTTTAGGATTAATAAAACTATAGCCTTCAATGATGCCTGGATATTCCTGCATCGCTTTGTAGATGGTGTCGTTTTGAACTCTTGTAGAAGTTCCTGATAAGCTGCTAATCCCAATTTTGGTAATCCCGTATCTTCCTAATTCCTCTACAATATCTGTTGGTGTATTTTCGTCACCTGAACTTGTTTTTCCTAAGTGTGAATGAATATCATATATTTTCATGATTTGATTTCCCCCTAACTCAGTTACAGCTATAAACTATTTGTCATCAAATACATCAAGGGTTACTTTATATTGATAAACATCTGAACGGTAATACATTTTTACATATTCGATAGGAATTCCAGATGTATCATACATGACTCGTTCTTTATAAAATATAGGGATGTTATCTTTTATCTCCAAAATCTTCTTCAGCTTATTGTCTGGTGTTTTCGCTTCTAAAATTTCGTCGGCGTATTTAAATTGGACTCCTTTCTTATTCAAAGTGTCATATAATGAGGTCTTTTCACCGAACTCTGATGGATCGAGAGTAAATTCATTGGACATTCTGATATACGCCTTATGCAAACCTACGATGGCATCACCACATAACCGGATTCGTTCTAAATAATACACTTCATCTCCTTCCAAGATATTTAATGATTGAGCAACCTTGAAATTGGACTTTATAATGTTGAACTCCTGGATAATGGAGCTTGAAATTTCGCCAAGTTTTGTTGTATCTTCGCTAAAACTAGTGAGCCGCTTTAGATCATACCTATGTTTCGGGGTACAAACGATTGTTCCTTTTCCTTGCGACTTTTTTACAAATCCCTCGTTCTCTAAATCTTGAATGGCTCGTCTGATGGTTATTCTGCTGACTCCGTATAGATTCTGTAGTTCAGTTTCAGACAACAGCATGTCACCGGCGAGCAATTGTTTACTTTCTATTTTTTTCTTAATTTCCTCATAAATCTGAAAGTGCAAAGGCACCTTCGAATCTTTGTCTATGTTGGGTTTCATAACATTCACCTATCCGATCATTAGCAGTAGATATAACGTTATAATTTGAGGTATAATTTTTGGCTTAACTAAGCTTTAAACCTAATATTTGTTTAAAAATACCTCACGCTAAAAGGAAATAACGTTATAACAAGTTGGAGTAAAATAATAAAGTCTAAACGACTTTTATGTTGGTATTTATTACCAAAAACTAATCATAACATCATGTAAACGCATTCGCTTTTGGAGAAGTTAATATAACGTTATAACAAGTTGCTATGACTATAAAGCTTTTTAAAGTGGTTGTCAACAACTCTTTGTGCTATCTTGTCTTGAATGCGCTTGTGTATCAATGAAACTTTGGCGTTTTACCGGAAGCTTTACGAATGAAAACTGGATTATTTTGATTAACTAACACACCTTATAATAGAACCAAAAGTAGGTAAACATATCCTTAAATTCTTAAACGAAAGACTAGAAGTTTTTTGAATTTAAAAAGCAGCTCATCTTTTTTAGCATTATCATTTTACTAATTTTTATAGGCATTCTATATTTAAAATTATAATTTCACTAACTATCGATTCTCATGAAACAGTATACATTTTTGGCTCATCACCAAAAGTTGTGGATGACATTTGTTTAAACCTATGCCATGTATTTAAGTTGATTGGAGTGGAGGCTGGCGCATGCGAGTGAAGCGGCTCATCGGACGCCCCTAGGAAAGCGCCCAGTCGGAACGGAAGCCAACCACACGTTATAGTGACGGTCCCATTTTTTTACAAAAAGTGTAATTATTTATAGTGATCCTTATTATAGTGATAGGTAAGCCTTTGACGGCCGTTCCCGCACTATTCCAAATAATATAAAAGGAACTCTAATTTCCACAAAAATAATGCGTATAAAAAATAATAGTTGATCTATACTATTAAGGATTTCACTTCAAATCCAATGTGACTAGGAGGGTTAACCCGATGAGTAAGGTTGATCGATAGCTCTGAAGGACCATCAATACTGAATAAAGCTAAAGTACGGTTATCTTAGGAAAATCTTAAGATCCAATGCGGAAGCTAGGCAGTGTGTCATGGAGGAAGAAACGTAAGTGGTAATCAAACCCGGAATATTATTTCCGGGTTCTTTTGTTTTGGTACTACTATATCGTCTTGGCGTAATTGTTGCTGTCGCTTTGCTTTCGCACAGATAAACAATGCGTCCGGATCATAAGTTCCGCCCCATCTAGTTGTTATATTCATTATAAAAAAATCACCCTATAAGAGAGACTTTTTTTAAGTGACTATCTTATAGGGTACATTTTATTTAATACTGAATTTTGATCAAACTTTATTACAAGTTATTAATCTTTTAAGCCACATGAGCAACTGGTCATCAGTCTCTTCTATCCATTAATCCAATTAATTAATTCCCTATCAAAAATATTTGGTTCTTCAAACATTGGGTTATGGCCGCTTTTTTCAAAAATGACCTTCTGAACATTTTTAGATGAATCATCAATTACATCCCAGAGCGAAACAGGAGCGACTAAATAATCATACCTTCCTAACCCTACAAAAATAGGTTTATCGAAATGGGCCATAGATTGGATTAGATTTCGCTCGGCAAAAGCTACACCCCAAAGGTAATCAATAACTTCCATATTTGTATAGACGCCATCCCACATATAAGCAGCATCGAACGTATAGTCATAAAAGCTATGCGCCCCCATGCGAATACACATATGCACAAATCGTCTTTCCGGATCATTGTGAATATCATCCTCTAAGAAAGCAATATCATGCTCAAATTGCTTTGTTCGTTCAGCACTAGCAGTCTCATTAAAAAATGAAAAACTTTGCTGCTGTCTCTCCTGACTGTTTGTCGGTGCTGAATTTAGTAAAATGACCTTCTGAACAAATTGAGGATATTTTTCGGCATATGCCAAGGCCATAAATGCATGTCCAGAATGTCCTAAAATGATAAAATCCTCAAGCTTTAACAATTGTCTTGCTGTTTCGATATCCTCGACAATTTTATCCAAAGTATAATCTTCTTTCTTTAAAGAACGTGGAGGCTTCACAAAACCTCTATGATCTAAGAAGATAAATTGAAAATGTTTATATAAATTTTCCGAGAACAAGCGTGGATAATATACACTGCTACCCACTACCAATATAGGCTGACCTTGTCCCTTCACACAATATTTTAATTCAAATCCTTCATTTAAAATGCTTTGATAATTATTCATCATAATAGTCCTCTTTTCTTTTTATATAGAAGAGCTATCATATAATGCTCCTCTTTCTATCACTCCCCTTCTTTTTTACATTCCCGTGTTTTCTCCATAGAACGTTCCAGCATTCTAACTCACCTCTATTATTATTTTCTATGTATATAAAAGTAGAATTTTCAAAATAGGAATTATTTTCTTAAGTATACAATAATAATTAAAGAGTTTAAAATTATTAAATATTAAGAAAAAATAGAGAGTTAGAGGATATAAGAACATGGATAAGCGATTACAGCACATCATAACATTAAGAGAGAATGGCCGATTGGAAGAAGCAAATCAATTAATGGTGGCACTAGTTCAAGAAAAGCCTGAAAATGCATACTACCAATTTCAATGTGCCTGGACATATGATTCATTAGGAAAAGAAAAAGAGGCTATCCCCCACTATGAAAAAGCGATTCAATTAGGGCTCAAACCAGAAATTTTACTAGATGCTTATTTAGGATTAGGCAGCACTTATCGTACATTAGGGCAATATGAGCAGGCAAAACGTATTTTTGAACAAGCCATAAGCGAGTTTCCAGAAGCTGAACATTTAAAGGTTTTCTATGCGATAACACTTTATAATCTTGGTGAACATTCAATGGCTATGGAAACTTTATTAAATACAATAATTCATACTACTAATCATGAAGGCATAAAAGATTACCGCAAAGCCATTAAGTTTTACAGTGATAAGCTAGATCGAACTTGGGAATAACACAATAAAGGCATAAAAGATCAGGCTTCTATTTTGTGAACCTGATCTTTTCTATAGTTGTCTTCCTTTTTGGTTTCTCGATATATCATATAAAGTTCTCGATAAATTCTAGATCTAAGTCGATAAATATAGGATTTCCCTCGATAAATCGACCTATAGAAAGTTTTCATTGAAGCGACTCTATGTATTTCAGTTAATTATGTTTATGAACATTTCATTATACAAGAATCTACGATAAAATAAGAACATGCATTCGCCCTCCCTTGATTTTCCACACGGGAATATTTTGTTATAAAAGTAAATTGGGTGCGAGAATACATCTTAAACTATAATATATAATGTCGGATAATCTGTGGTTGTAACAATAAAAAAAATAACCGTCGCTTTTATTAGCAGCCGTTATTTTAGTCTGTAGACAATCACTTTTCTAATTACATAAATCTGTATGGCTATTGCAAGACCACGTACTGAAATGAATATTCTTAAAGAACTTTAATAGGAGATCCTACTTAAAATGTAGTATCTCCTTCCTTTGTGTTTAAAAAATAGAATACCTTTATTATTTCTACACATTTGGTTCAGCTTCTTTTCATACTAATGATGAGGAACCGTTGATTTTTCACGGAGAGTGGCGACTCCTGCGGGATGATCTTGCGCTGAAAGCCCCGCAGGAACGTAGTGACGAGGAGAATAATCAATTATGCCTCGGCATAATTGTGTCTGGAATCGGCTTTGTGCTTGCACAAA
>NZ_JBHZDH010000017.1:0-100475 GCF_042755925.1 Lysinibacillus sp. NPDC059133
TGTTTACTATCTCTATTTGAGAGTCTTTTATTTTCTTCAAAAACGGAAGAAACAGAAAACAGAAAATTCAATTAAAATTTATGCGACGTTAGTGAGTTCATTTTTATAAAAATTAATTTAGGCTCTATGAGTGACCTCAAATGTAAATTAAATTGAGGTCACTATTTTCTATCTACTTTTTTAAAACTACTGTCTAATTCCTCTGTTTTTTTGGAAAAGGCCCCTAAACATTTTTTCCTTTACGTTTGATTTTATAGATTATCAAGATAGCAATTACTACTATCGGTATTATAAATACACCTAACGAAACAATGTTTGCAATTATATCTCCAACATGCATATTTGACATATTGATGCTCCTTCTTAAAGATTTAAATCTGGAAATTAAAGTATAAATCCCATTTATGTAAATTATTTTATTATATATATATGTTAGTTACAACAATTAATTCATAATTTCTACATTTTTATTTCAACTGAATATTCATTTAAAGGGAACATCTTATCCAAATTATTTCAATCTTTTTAATATCATGCTTAATAATGGTACACTAATTCAATTTTAAGCAAATATAACTCGTAGCTTAAGAAATATAGCTTAGCAAGGGTTTAAATAGTATGTAGTAACGACTGCTTTATGGCAGTCGTTTTCTTTATTCTTCCCATCCCTTAATCTGACTTAGCCTTAAATCAGAAATTGATCAAACTTTTTTATAAAAATTAAACAATACTTCACAGAGGAAGAAACCGTTTTGATCAATCTTTTTTCAAAACGGTTTCTTTTAATTTAATGTAAGATGTGGGTTTGTGAGATATTTTTGATCAAACATTATTTTAAAGAAACACTTTATTAATGATTTTTGAGTACAATTTCCTTTAAATGGATAAAAATTGCACAACTTAAAGAGCCTTACTGCACACTAAATTGTAGCAAGGCTCTTATATTTTTATATCAAAATTAAACAACTATATTATCGTTTTACAATCATAACTTTTTATACACCTCTGCATAAGAAAATTTCAATTGCACTCTTAGTTCTTTATTTTCACTTTCCAATTTCTTGACTTTTCTTTTTAAAGATTCAATAAGGGCGTCTTTATTATTTTCATTCATTTCTCGCTTCACTTGTTTAGGTGTGGGTACTTGTGCTTGTTGTTGCCTTAACGTTTCAATTCTTTCACGAATATCCTTGTTGTTGTATAGTGTTGCTTTCGACACTCCAGCTTCACTAGAAACACTATTAAAATTAATATTTTCGTTAGCACGTATAAGCCTTTTAATAGCTTCATCTACCTTTTGATAGGTGTTAGCCTTACGCTTGGCGTGAATGTCTTTTAAATGAGCAGAACGGTCATATTCAGCCATTATTTGCACCTAACTTTCTTTTCATACGTTCTTGTCTACCAAAGATGACACTTCCTTCTTGAAGGGTATTTAAAACAATTTGGTAACGATGTAAATTTTTTTCGTTTTTCTCAGCTATATCTTCTCGTCCTCTTTGTTTTGCTATTTCAATTGCTTTTGTCGTTGTTTTAATGTGCAACTCATATTTTTGCTTATCTAATTCTGAAAAACCTACAGCTAAGTCTTTACATGGTGTTTGGTTGTCGCCACAAGTAAGACAAGGTGGTGCTTCCATATGAGGGCAATTACCGTTTAGACGAGCGTGACATGTTCCATATGGGTTGTCCATCGCGTTTAGCTTATGGTCTTGCCATAAGGCATCCAATATGTCTGTGGGTATATCTTTTCCTGCTTTTATTTCTTGCACCTCACCATTTAAATCAAAGCTAAATACACCTTGTTTCATAACCGATTCAAACGCTTTTCTTTTCGTATCATCTAATAACTTGGCGTACCTCATTGTCATTTCTGGAGAAGCGTGAGCCAAAAGTTCCTGTACTGTCAGAATGTCTGCACCGCCATTTATCATTTTCACCCCATAGGTATGTCGGAACTGATGTGTCTTAAAATGGAATAGATCGCCATTTTCGTCAGTGATGTTTGCTTGTTTTGCCAATAAGTTCAGCCCGTGTCTAATGAAGTGCTGACTATATGGTTGTCCTTTTCGATTACCACGATAGCGAACAAAAATATACCTATTAGGATTGTTATCTTGATTGCTAAGTTCTTTTGAATTGTTGATTAGAACCGCAAGGATTCCCGCTAAATCTTCATCAATTGGAATACGATGACCTTTTACGTAGGTTTTTTCAATATCGGTTTCAATGGAGTATTGACCATTAAGTTTTACTAAGCAATCAGAGGTTAGCCCTAATACATCTGATATTCTAAGTCCTGTTTTAAACGCCACCCAAACTACTGGAACGACATTTTTATGTAATTGGTCTAGATGAAAGAAGAGTTGTTCTAAAACAAAGTCGGGAATGTAATCAATTTGTTCAATAGATTTTTTTCGCAGTTTAGGCTTATCTTCAGGAAAAACCAAGAGTCGTGCATGCACTTCAGGAGCCATCTCATACTCATATCGTTGAATGTCTTCAAGAAATTTTCCTACAATAAATAATGCCTTTTGTATGTACATTTCGGGATGTGCATTCCTTCTTGTCAGTTGAGTTTGAGAATATTCATGTAGATATTCAATGTATTTTTCTATATGTTTTCGCTTTAAAGGTTTTAAATCTTGCCATACTGGTTCTAGTGTAAAAATAAATGTAAAAAAAGATGTTAGAGATTTCATGTAATTTAATGCTGTACCCCACGAGAATCCATTTTTACTAAGTAAGCGTTGTTTAAAATACCTTTTGACTTGCTCACTAATTGTATTAGGTATCTTTGAGAAATTAAGATAATAGTGTGTTTGGCTTTTATTGTAATGAATTCCGTATCTATCATGTAAATTACGAATATCCCATCTATCTTTTCCCCATTCTTCTCCCTTATCTGTGTATTGCGAGAAGGCTATATAAATAATCCTTAGAAAGCCTGCAACCGCGGATTTACCTATTCTATCTTTGCTAATCAGACTTCTTCTTATTCTTTGGGTTTGGATTCCTTTTTCATTCAACCAAAATAAATACTCACTTTCTGCTTTTTCAATATCCAACTTCAATAAAGAGGATAGTTCGGGGTGCTTTTCATTTATGAACTCCGTTACCCGTTTCAATGGGGATTGAGCCGCAAAGGCATTCTGGACTGTCCATAAATCGTTAAATAATTGTTGATAATAAACGTATTTCACTTCTAAATTAATCATGGGATTATTGAATCGAAAATGAATGTTTTTGTTTGTATTCTTATAGTTACCTACCACTTCTTTGAATTGCTTAATTTCACCTATAACATCGATATTCCATTTGTCGTTGACGAAGAAATGGGAATTATTTACTTGTTCAACTGTTACCCGACCATCTTCGTGTATTGTTTTTTCAAAATAAGTTGAAAGTTCTTTTTCTAAACCTTCATAAAATCCTAATTCTTCTGATCCAACAATCTTGATTTGTTTCATCCAAGTAACTCCTTCTAGTTATTTTTCTTTAGGTTAAATGCAGATTGTGCCTTATTCCAATCTTCTCGAATATCTTCGTCAGAAGGATGTAGATACAAGTTCATTGTTGTTTGGATTTGAGCGTGTCCTAATCGTTCTTGCACTTGTTTAATATCCTTTGTTTTCTGATAGTAAATTGTAGCGTGTGTATGGCGAAATAGGTGAGGGTGTAGGCTTATCCCTGTTTTCTTTTTTAAACGCTTAAATAGAGATTCTACGCTCCAATATTCCATTGGTTTTCCGACATCTTTACCTCGTATTTTCACAAAAACAAAGTTTGAATCTAAATCTAATTCATCAATCACTTCGTACAAATAATCATCATATAAATCCATTAAGGATTGTGACACATATATCTCTCGTTCTCCAGTTTTTAACTTAGCACCGTTCTCCAATTCCCCTCGGTCAACAAGGCGAATCCGGTGTCCTTTTTGAAGGTCAAATATAAAATCCTCCATAAAGAGACCAATAGCCTCTCCGATACGCAATCCCGTTTCAAACAACAACTGAATGAGGAACGTATCTCGGATATTAGTAGTTGCTTGCAATACTTGTTGTACTTGTTCCTTTGTTAGTGTATCTACTTTTTTACGTGGCTCCTTTAATTTAAGTACGTTTCTGGTGGATGGCTTATCTTGATTAACATGGTGTAAGAAACTTTTGTAACGTGTATAACCTCCTGTGAACACTTGTTTCATCAACTTTTCCATCATGTCATTTTGTACTTCTTCATTTCGAAATAAATAGTCATAGAAGTTTGCTATAACTGTAATGGTTAGGTTAATAGTTTTTTCTGTTCGTATTGCTTTTTCTTTTTTAATCGAAGCGACTTTAGAACTTCCATAAGGGTTCCTTAACCACCCCACAAAATCAACCAAATCTTCTAGCCGAATATGTTTATAATTTTTATTAGCTTCTTTTAAATAGGTAAAAAAATGCTTTAGGGAATAACAATATGTTTTCTGCGTATTAGAGCTTTTTCCCGTCTTATCTAAATACTTTATGTATCTCATGACTGCTAGTACAGGAACTCCTTCTTGGTCGAGCAATATATACCTTTTAATATTATTTTCCAAAATAACCTCTTGAACTCTAATAGCACTTCACCCTCCAAAAAGTAATAGTAACGTTCGTTCTTATAACTGATTATATCTAGCTATGGGATAGTTCACCAATTAACGAACGTTTGTTCTATATTATTCTATACATATTATACTAATATTTCAACATCTAATTAATAAATCTAATATGCATGAAAAAAGAGGATATATGCTCATATATTGAACATAATATCCTCTTTTTAGTTTAGTCTATTTAAAAAATTGATCTCTCATGCTTTTTTGTTTCAGATTTACAAATCTGTTATTTTAGTACCTTTGGAGCTGGGTAATCAAAGCCCTTTGTATCTACTTCTACCTTTTTCATTTGCTGATCTTTTAATGGTTTATCTGCACCATCTCGTTCAGCAGCAACGATAGCATCTACTATTTCCATTCCCTCGATTACTTTCCCAAAGGCAGCATATTCTTTATCAAGATCTGATGCATCCTTTACCATAATGAAAAATTGTGATCCCGCAGAATTTGGATCATTTGAACGAGCCATTGAAATGACACCGCGTTCATGCTTCAAATCATTTTTAAAACCATTCGATGAAAACTCACCTTCTATCGAGTAGTCTGGTCCACCCGTACCATTACCCGAAGGATCTCCACCTTGAATCATAAAATCAGGAATAATTCGATGGAAAATAAGACCATCATAAAAACCTTTTTTAGCTAATGAAATAAAATTAGCTACCGTATTCGGCGCTTTAGAAGGCTCTAATTCGATGACGATTTTTTTATCATTGTTCATCGTAATCGTCACAATTGGATTTTCCTTCACTTTTGATGAATAATCCGCATTTTCTTCCGATTTCTTGCCCTCACAACCTGTCAAAACCAGCACTACCGCCAGCAAAGCAAAGACAAAAGAAAATCCTTTATTACGTGCAAACATATTCTTTCAACTCCTCTTTATAACCAGTCTACTCATTATACTATCAGATAATATACGACAAATCATTTTTATAAAAGTCGATGAAAATATTCAAAATATAAAACTATCAAATGGTGCCTCAAACAAACTACTGATTATGGATGCGAACGAGATTCCTTTTGCCCTGCTACAATGCGTTGTTTAGCAATAATCACCTTTAATACAAATGAAAGTAAGCATGCAACGACTAAAAATACAGCGATCATACCAATCACGCCTCCCCAGCCGAAGTGCATCCAGAACACACCCCCTACCGTTCCTCCAACACTTGAACCGAAATAATAGAAAAATAAATAGAGAGAAGAAGCTTGTGCTTTATCATGAGTGGCTCGTTTACTTACCCAGCCACTGGCAATCGAGTGCGCTGCAAAGAAGCCAAATGTAAAGATTGTAATCCCTATTATTTTCAAACTAAGTAGCCCATTTAATGTAAAAATTGCCCCTGTGAACATGATTGCAATGGACAATAACAGCATCTTTTGACGACCGTATTGATCAGCTAGACTCCCGAACCAAGCAGAGCTAAAAGTACCTACTAAGTAAATCACAAAAATCCAGCCAACAATCGTAGCACTTAAATTATAAGGCGGCGCCATCAATTTAAAGCCAATGTAGTTATAAAGAGTCACAAAGCTCCCCATTAATACAAAGCCAATACCAAAAAGACAAAGCATGGATAGATCCTTTAAATGTTGCAAAAGAGATATCGTCAATGATTTCATCTGTAATGGACGAGCTGTAAAATGCTTGGAGTTAGGTAGCATCCAAATAAATAACACACTAATCATAAGACTGATAACACCCAGTACAATCATCCCCACCTGCCAATTGTAAAAATCCGTTAATGTCCCTATAATAACTCGACCACTAAGCCCACCTACCGAATTACCACTTATGTATAAGCCCATTGCAATACCTAAACTAGATGGATCCATTTCCTCCCCTAAATAAGCCATCGCAATTGCTGGCAATCCTGCAAAAACAACACCCTGTATAACACGTAACACTAATATCGTTTCAAAATTAGGAGAAAAGGCAAGGGCAAGCGTAATAATAGATGCCGCAAAAATAGAAATCGTCATCAAAGATTTCCTGCCCCATGCCTCCGAGAATGAGCCAACAATAATCATACTGATGGATAACGCAAAGGTTGTCACAGAAAGCGTTAAACTCGCAATAGCTGGTGATACATGAAACTCCTTCGCAAATGTTGGTAATAATGGCTGTGTCACATATAAGTTGGCGAAGGTAATAAAACCCGCTAAAAATAAAGCCCAGTTTGCTTTATGAAACGCCTTAGTCCCTTTTTGAATGTAATCCATTTCTCTCTCTCCTTAACATACTTCTAATGTTACTATTATTCTAATACAATAATCTTCAAAACTCACGATTGTTTGTCACAAAATAGACGAATTTGCCACCGTATCAATTATGCCTCGGCATAATTGCGTCCGGAATCGGCTTTGTGCTTAGGCTTGCGTGACGCAGGTCAGTTAGCCGTTATCGCATGGATGCGATGATCTTAGGCTAACATCCTATGTGAATTCCTTTCCGATTCCGTGACATCCGCCGGAGGCTTTAAATTCTTTCAGCGGATGTTTGGACAACCGCTGAAAGAATTTAAATCATTGCCATAACGTGTTGTTGACTTCCGTTCCGACTGGGCGCTTTGTTGCTGACGCTTCGCTTTCGCACAGATAAAACATTGTTGCTGACGCTTCGCTTTCGCGCAGATAAAACATTGTTGCTGACGCTTCGCTTTCGCACAGAGCAAAGCTTCCTGGGGGCGTCGGGGCAACAGGATGTTGGTCACGAAGGCGTTATTACAGGACATGATGGTTTTAGCCTTCGTTCCTCTATTGCTAATCCCCGAGGAGTCGCCCAGTCTCCACTCCAATCAACCTATCTATATTTGATAATCTACCCGTGACTAAAGCCATATTTTCTTCATAAAAAATTGGTTTTTATCTATTTTGAGTTGGCAAATATTGTGTTACAGTGAAAGTAATCATCTAGCAATCATTGGTAAATAAGCTCCGATGACTAAACTATTTTCATTGCACAGATTTGGAGGAATTTATATGAAGATTATTGAAGCTTTAGCTCTTTCAGCACCCTATATCCACCTTGCATTAAAGGAAGAAGCAATCGTGGCTGTCGTTGAGAAGGAAAGTGAAACCGTTGTAAAATACTTAGCTGGCAAACGTGTAGATTCAGGCTATCTAGATGGACAAAAAGTAAATGCGAATGACCAAAATGTTTTCATTGCCTTTAGTGGGAAAAATGCTGATGTCGTTATACCAGAGGATTTATACGGAGTTGCTATCAATGCTTTTTCGTTTCCAATCCGTGAAAATGGTAAAGTCGTAGGTGCTCTAGCATTTGGATTGCCTATCGACAACGAGCTTAAACTCGAGGATTATATGGGTACAATGGATAGCATCGTAAACAGCCTACAGGACAAAGTACATACAATAGCCTCACATTCAGAGGAATTGGCAGCAACAAGTGAGGAAATTAACAAACAAGCACAGCACGCCCTTGAAGATTCAAAGAAAACAAATGAAGTCACAGATTTAATAAAAAGCATTTCTCGCCAAACCAATTTACTCGGCTTAAATGCATCTATTGAGGCGGCTCGTGCGGGGCAGCATGGCGCTGGCTTTAACATCGTTGCGCAGGAAGTTAGAAAACTCTCCTTCGAAACATCAAGCGCCACTGAAAACATTGAAACTTCCCTACGGAATATAAATAGAAACCTTGAAAACCTTAAGCAAAATATGGGGCAAGTCAATGACGCAACAAACGAACAGGCTCAGCTCGTTCAAGATTTCAGTGAAATTATTGAGGAATTAACAGTTCTTAGTCGTGAAATGAAGGGCTTTATGCATGATGCCTTAAAATAATAATGAGGTGAAAAAACATTGCAAATTACAATGAATCCAGAATTATTTTTACGTACTATCGAATTAGAAGATGCTAATGCTGTTTTTTCCTTAACAGATGCATCACGAGCATATTTACGTGAATGGTTGCCATGGCTAGATTTCACAAAAGAAATAGCCGATACAACAACATATATAGAGGGCTGTATAAAAGGACATGAAGCAAATAGTAGCCTCTCTCTTGTTATCATTTTTCGAAATGAAATTGTTGGCGTTGCTGGCTTCAACACGATAAATCATAGCAATAAAATCGCTGCTATTGGCTATTGGCTCAGTGAAGGAGCTCAAGGGCATGGTATTATGACAAAGACCGTACAGGCATTATTACAATATGCTTTTGAGGATTTACAGCTCAATAAGGTCGAAATTCGTGCTGCTGTGGGCAACACAAAAAGCCGAGCTATCCCTGAGCGACTAGGCTTTACAAAAGAGGGAACGATCCGTGCGGCAGAATGGCTTTACGATCATTATGTTGACCATGTTGCTTATGGTATGCTCGCTAGCGAGTGGAAGGAAAAATAGAAGCAAAAATAGCCGCCCGATATCATAGATATCAGGCGGCTATAGTTTATTATTGTTCAACTGTTTCTTTTATCTCGTCTTGCGTTGTAACGGGTTCTTGCTTTCCTAAGCCTACTGCTATTTGTTCTAGCTCAGGACGCAATGTATGCTTACCTGCATAGCTTTCAATTAGTTCTTTCACGTCAATCCCTGAAGTTTCCTTCAACGATTCCTGTAATGTTGACATTAAATTCGTTGCGTAGGCAGTTACTTTATTGGCACCGCCGCTTCCTTCCCCACCGCCAGTATCAACAACAGTAATCTTATCGATATTGCCAAGTGGACTCGCAAGCTCTTTCGCATATTCTGGCATCATACGTACAATCATATCAAGGACAGCTGCTTGACCGTAGTATTCGAAGGCTTCTGCAATTTTACGTTTTGCCTCGGCTTCAGCAAGACCACGAAGACGAATAATATCCGCATCTGTTTCCCCTTTTGCACGCTCAGCATCCGCTTTCGCAAGACCGTCCAAACGAATTTTCTCTGCTTCAGCTTTTGCTAATGATTCGATACGGTATTTCTCCGCATCTGCTTGCGCTAGTTCACGCATTTTGTCTGCCGCTGCATTTTGCTCGACAGCGTAACGATCAGCATCAGCCTTTTTCTTAACTTCTGAATCGTATTGCTTCTCACGACGTAAAATCTCTTTTTCTTCTAATTCAATTTGTTTTTGACGTTCAATAATGCGAATTTGCATTTCCTGTTCAGTTACTTCCTGCTTTGCACGTGCCGTTTCTAGCTCATACGCTTGGTCTGCACGAGCTTTTGCAATATCTTGCTCTCGACGGAATTCTGCTACCTTTAATTGATTTTCTTTTTCGGCTTCTGCAATTTCTGTCGCACGTTCAAGTTCTGCCTTTTGAGCTTCTTTCGATGCTTCAGCACGCTTAATACGTGTTTCCTTATCAGCATCTGCAGTAGCAATATCTGCATCACGTTTAACCTGTGCAATACGTGGCTTACCAAGTGATTCTAAGTAGCCATTTTTATCGCGTACATCTTTAATCGTAAAGGATACGATTGTCAGACCCATCTTCGCCAAGTCCTGAGATGCAACACGTTGTACTTCCTGAGAGAATTTATCACGATTTTTATAAATTTCCTCAACCGTCATTGAACCTAAGATTGAACGTAAATGACCTTCTAATACTTCACGCGCCTCATTTTCACGCTCTTCCTTTTGCTTTCCTAAAAATTGCTCCGCTGCCGTTGCAATTTCAGAAATGGAACCACCAATTTTAATGATAGCTGTTCCATCGGCCATAACGGGTACACCTTGTTCCGTATACACTTCAGGTGTTGTTACATCAAGCTTACTTGACAATAAGCTTAATGGATGTGCCTGCTGGAAAATCGGGAATACAAATGTACCGCCACCTCGTATAATTTTTATACGATTTCCTGACTCATCTTTATGTACATTTTTTGAGCCAAGATAGCTACCTGTCACAATCAGTGCTTCATCAGGACCCGCTGTACGATACTTAGTCACATACAGTCCAACTAGTGCGATTAAAACAAATGCTACAATCCCTATAACAATTAAAATTTCCGTTGACATATAAATATCGCTCCTTTATAAAAATTTCTTATCATAAGATCTCACAAACAGTGTTCCTTCCTTCACTTCTACAACAAGTACCGTCGTATCGTAATCGATAGCCTCATTGTCAAAACCTGTTGCTCGCTTCGAAATCATTCCGCTAGTCGTTTCAATAACTACCTCCCCAAAACCGTCTGTCGGGATTGGGACAATGACCTTTCCTAACTGGCCACCAAGCGATTCTTCCGTATAAGCTAAAGAGACATCGGCCGATCGTAGCGGAACAAGAACGAATAAATAAAATAGTGCACTTAAAATAGCTCCGATAATACAAGCAGCAACAATGTTCCAAACGCTAGGGAAAAAGGCTAGTTTTTCTAAAATAAATCCTGTTGCTGACATCAACGTAATGAAAGATAGAATGACACTTGGATTAAAAATCGGTAGCCCCTCTCCAATGCCCTCGACAGCATCACTAAAAAACGTAAATAAAAGAGTTGCAAGGCCCCCAAATATTAATCCCACTAAAAAGATGTGCTCGAGTGAATAGCCAAATAGCGTCAAGTTGTTCACCCCTTTTCATTGTATTACTTACTATACGGATACAGCCTGCGGAAAGTTTCGTAATTTTTCATATTTTCTTAATTTTTAATGATAGATTATGAAATAGTTAATCTCTTATAGTATTATTGTTCTCTGGAAATAGAACCATGTTACCATAAAAAATAATGACAATTTAAGGAGATATTGCATGAGGCTCACTCATCACCAAAAGTTGGGATACCTTTTGCTAAACATTACCATAATATTAGTTGATCTTCGTTACGACTGGGCGACTCCTTGGGGATCAGCAATAGAGGAACGCGAGTGAAGCGGCTCATCGGACACCCCCGGGAATGCGCCTTTAGTCGGAACGGAAATCAACCTCACGCTATGACTATCCGTCGATTTCTGTCTACGAAAATAAAAAGCATGTCACTAATTGGGCTTTATTTATAAGCTCCAATCGGCTGACATGCTTTTCTTATATTCTAGTACATTTAATACGGTTAAAGAACCCTTCGAAGAATCACCAGCAAACACTATAATTGGGGAATCAAACAATACTCGGCAACTAATATAACCAACCATTCGACACAGAAGTATTTGGTTTAGGTAAAACGTACAAGCAACATAAATCTGTTTGCATATAGTATCAATGTATCATTATCAAATATATTAGAAAGGGTGTGCAATGTGAGGAAAGAACATGAAAATTTTATAAGGTTCAAATTTAAATCAAATCCAAGTTGTCATTGTCATTGTTGTGGTTTTTGTTGCCCTTGTCGTTGTAAACCACCATTTATACCTGAACCACCACCCCCTCCAGCTTGTCATTTTTTAGTGTACGTTACAGACGCAGGTCAGCAAGAAACTCCTGATAATATGGTATCAGTAATTGATACGGCAACAAATACTATAGTCGCTACCATTCCAGTAGGAACTGCTCCTCTAGAAGTAGCGATTACACCAAATGGAGAATTTGGTTATGTTCCAGCTCTCTTCTCGGATAATGTAACGGTTTTTAATACTGCGACAAACGCTGTAGTCACTACCATTCCGGTAGGATTTCAGCCTCTTGGTGTAGCAATTTCACCAAATGGATTACTTGTTTATGTATCAAATCATGGACTTGGAGCTAACTCTGTATCTGTCATAAGTACAGCTACAAATACAGTAACCGCTACTATTCCAGTAGGGCTCCAACCTCAAGGCATCGCTTTTACTCCGGATGGTGCGTTTGCTTACGTTGCAAACGAAAACTCAAATTCAGTATCAGTTATTAATACAGCTACAAATACTGTGGTTGCTACAATCCCTGTAGGACTTCGCCCAAGATCTATCGTTTTCACACCAAGCGGACAATTTGCTTACGTTACAAATGAATCTAGTAACACAGTATCTGTCATTGAAGTAGCTACAAATACGGTATTTACTACAATCCCTGTGGGAACAGGACCTGTTGGAACAGCCATTACACCTGATGGAACACTTGTTTACATTGTCAATAAAGGTAGTAAGACTGTATCTGTCATAAGTACAGCAACAAATTTGGTGATTGCTACAATCCCTGTAGGATTATCCCCTGACCAAGTAACCATCTTGCCGGACGGAACACTTGCTTATGTTACAAATCAACTTGACAATACTGTGTCTGTCATAGATATAGAAACAAATACAGTAATCGATACAATTCCAGGATTTAACGGTCCTACGGGTATAAAAACCGGAACAATCTGTCTGACTTCAGAATCCTAGGTGTCGAGGGTTTCAAGCAGGGGACCTTCCCTTGTTCATCTGTATAAAAAAAGACATACTTCAGTTGCCTTTAGGCAATTGAAGTATGTCTTTTCGATTTTAGTCTGGCTACCTTGAAATGTTTAACGCGAACTTGTGATCACACGATTTGTCACATCTAGGGAATATTAGTTCCTTATTGATCACTGCCTTCTAAATGTGTTGGTAGTTCTTCTGATTCAAGCGACACATTTGACCGTGCTATTATAAGGCTAAAAATGGGGCTAGCTCATAGCTACCCCCACTCAAACCGTACTATATAGTCATTAATAAAGCCTTTAGGATTCTAATACATTTAAAATAGCATCAAGATCATTGACAGCAATATCCAGGCGTTCCTTTGCCTCGACATTTTGCAGTTTTAATTGATTAAAATCTAGTAAATTTTTCTCATGTTTTAACTTGATAGAAGACAAGCGTTCAATTCGTGATTCTACCTTTTCAATAGCTTGCTCACAAACTGCTGTCCATAGCTTCTCTGATTTCTGCATTTCAGTCGTTGATGGGTTGTGTTGACGCATAATTCGGGCATATACAGCTTCAATTTGTTCAATTAATTCTGAATAAAAATGTCGTTCAACACGAGTAGTTTGGAATGTCGGATGCTCTACCTCTTTTGCATATGGGGTAATCTGACGTAGTAGCTTTCCAGCATTTTCTCCAAAACCATGTGATAAATTTAATACATTCATTAACTGTAAAAGTAAACGAATTTCTTCTAGATTAATAAGCTGTGAATCGATGCTTTCCTTTAGCTTTAAGGATTCGATATAGCGTCGATCGAAGTGCTCAATTTCACCGTTGCGTTGCTCTACTAAATGATCACTTGCATTGTCTTTTAAGCTTTTAATATAGCGAATGGCGTGGCTTTTTAGCTCTTCCATCGACAGCAAGTTGTCATTGTCTTGTTGTGGCTTTCCTCGTTGAACATACGCAAATGCATCCATTTTTTGGGGCCATTTTGCTGCTGAGGTTTCTTCTGAGACATTATAGCGTATATAAATTCCGTGCATTCCATATCCTCCAAGTCCATTAAACAAGTATCTCTAAAGACAATAAATCGAATACGCTATTTTTTCAAGTAAAAAACTTTTAAAGAGTGAAAATCCTTCTTTTGCCCAATTATGTGAAAATTCTGAGTAGTTGTTGCTGTTCAGGATTGCACTATTTATTAAACGGGCGATTTTACCACTTTATCCTTTAAAAACTTGTTCTCACACGGTTTGAAACATATTCTACGACTAAAACAAGCAAAATTATCTCCTCAAAAAATGGCTCTTCCCTTGTACCACTTATAGACATTCACTAAGTGATTCCAAGATAGATTCTAGCATTTTTATCTTTCATCCTAATTAGGCATCTTGCCGTATTTGATAAATGCTTTTTCCTTCCGTGAAGGCATGAATCGATTTTAATTTACCGATTGATTTGAAATTTGCCTTGTCATAGACCTTTGCAACCGGTTCATTGATCGGCAAGATCCAGAGATATTCTATCCCTTGCTTTACCGACTCTTGCTGAACATGCTGCAGAATATACCCAATCAATCCTCGTCCTCGGTAACTTTCAATCGTCGCTACACTCTCGACTCTCCCTTGATTCCCTGAGATAAAAATATTGGCAGTACAGCAAGCTTTGCCATCCACTCTTAATAAATAATACGTAAAATGCGGAGAATGATAGGTTTGTTCAAAGGCTTTTTCAATTAATGCAGGCTCCCCAAATGTAGCAATACTCATTTCTACGGCTAATGCTTCCTCCCTATTAACATCTGTTACACGTTCAATTTGTATGGCAGGATTATGTGGTAATTGCGCGTATTCACCATTCCAACACTGTACATCATCAGTAAAACTTTCATATTGAAAGCCATGAAGTTCTAATGCCTCTATACATGACTGATTTTCCTCCAGATTGTATAAATACAATCTTGGGACGAGGGATTTTGACTGATAGAAACTCTTGATTTTCTTTAAAAACATATTTGGGTCGGCAATCTTCTTCCAAATGTGTGCATGATTGGCGTCGTAATATGTTGGTATTTCCTTATTGTAAAATAATACTCCTTCATTACAAGTTTCTATCTCACTAAAACTTTTAATATAATCAATGTCTAGTTGCATGATATGCTCAATTTTATGCATGCTCTGTTCCTCCTTCAATCCATCTTTCATATAAATCCTCTAGCTGCTGTTCAAGCTTTTGACGTTGCTCCTTAGCAAGTGTCGGCTCTTTTAATTTCATTTCGAGCTTTTCAATTTGTTCTTCAATGGGTATCTCTTTTTTAGTCGCGTAGATCTTTTCAGGAGCTTCTTTTATAACTGGTTCTTTTACTATTTCTAAGCGGCGTTTTTGTCTTGCCCAATCATAATCACCTTCAAACACTTGAATCGTTTCATGCTCAATCCATGCAACTTTTGTAAAAATCTTTTGTAAAAAATAACGGTCATGCGAAACACCAATAATAGTCCCTTCAAAGGATTCCAGTGTATCCTCCAATACCTCTCTCGCTTCAATGTCTAAATGGTTGGTCGGCTCATCCAGCATCAATAAATTAATATCCTCATGCATTAACTGTGCTAGACGTAAGCGCATTTTTTCTCCGCCACTTAAATCCTTTACTTTTTTAAAGACGTCATAACCATAAAATAAAAACTGAGCAAGAATATGACGTGCTTCAGCCTCTGACACAGAGACGCCCTCACGGAAGGCATCTATTAAACGAATGGCAGGATTTTTATGCTCAAACTGTTGCGATAAGTAGCCAATTTTAACACTGCTGCCGACATGGCAAACACCTTTATTCGGTTCTACTTCACCTAGCATCATTTTTAATAACGTTGATTTTCCACTGCCATTGCCACCCACAATTGCCAGTCGTTCTTCGAAGTAAACCGCTAAATCACTTTCCTTAAATAATGGTTTTTCAAATGCATGGCTAATGCCCTTCATTTGTACAACCTCTTTACCACTACGCTCAGCCATCGTTAAAGCTAAATTCATTTTCTTTTTCGTTGTAGGCCTCTTCACACGTTCTATACGGGCTAGTGCTTTTTCCATACTTTTGGCACGTCGATGCAGGCCAGCATTTGGCGGATTCGCTTCATTTGCCCATTGCTTTAAACGCTTTATTGTTTCCTGCATTTTTTTAATTTTCTTTTGCTGTTCTTCGTATTCAGCAAACTGCTGTTCAACCTTTGCTTCTTTTTGTGCTACAAATACATCGTAATTGCCGATATACGTAAATGCCTCTCCATCCTCAATCTCAATTATTTTTTGAGCCATCTGATTCATAAATTGACGATCATGTGATACTACAATAACAATTCCCGCAAAGTTTCGGACATAATTTTCTAACCACTCAATTGCCTGCATATCTAAATGATTGGTCGGTTCATCTAATAGCAAAATAGAAGGATTGCTTAACAGGATTTGCCCAAACATCACCTTTGTTTTCTCCCCACCACTTAAGTTACTAAAAGGTTGCTCAAGTAATGGTGTAATACCTAGACCATTTGCAATCATCGCTAATTGCGCATCCATTTCATAGCCACCCTGTAGGATAAACTGTTCCTGCACATGACCATATTGCTGAAGTACCTTATCTGTTACAGCTAACTGCATTTCCTGCTCAAGCTTTGTCATTTTCGCCTTTATTACATAAATTTCCGCAAATGTTTCCTCCAGCACTTCCTTCACTGAAAACATCGGATACTGTGGAATTTGATGTAAATAACCAATCGTCGCTTCCTTGCTTTTTATGATTCGTCCCTTATCCGGTGTATCCAAACCAGCTAATAACTGTAATAAAGTCGTTTTCCCGCTGCCATTCACACCAACAATGGCAACATGCTCCCCCGTATTTACTTCGAATTGAAGTCCTTCAAATAAAACATTTCCACCAATAATTTTTTGTATTTGTTCAGCTTTAATTTGCATCGTTTTTTCCTCCAATGAAACGTGCGAAAAACATCTAGACACAAAAAAGACTGCTCGATTAACAAGCAGTCTTTTCCTCATTAGTTTGTGAAAAAGAATGGTTAATTCGCTACGTTTGATATTTGATTTTGCTTAAAAATGGACAGACCTATCCCGTTGTTCGCAAAATCGAAAGTAATAACACGTGCAAAATACATAGCTGTATCCACTTTTACACATGTTTTCGTAGCGTTTTTATTCATTCCTTTTCACCTCCGTTCATAATAGTTAGCTTTATAATACCATAATTCCGATAAATTGGAAAAGAAAAAATTTTCAGAGGTTAAGATAATTGTTTCAAATGTGTTTTTTATAAAAATGGATAAAGAATCAACATTTAGTAGTGGAAATTATTATCAATTTGTTATAACAACGAAAACAAAAAACGAAATCAATTTAGCATAAAATGATAATAGAATAGTCAATTGCGTTGCCTTATGATAGTAACTTTTTTAACATAATAATAAATAAATGATATATAATGAAAAATACTTTGAATTATTAATTCAGATATACATATTTTAACGGCAAGAGGTGTTTAGATATATTAAAATTTCTCGTATTAGTATTGGCATTTTTAATTGTAATAGTATATGTCATATCGGTTAGAAAGAGGAGTTGGTCATTTTTCTTCATCGGTATCGCTTTAGTAATTAATATTGTTGTTGCTCCACTTTCATTATTTATTGGCCTTATGTCAACAGATGATCCCAATGGAGGATCCTTTGCTTTTATTCTAGGCTTTTTATTTATTCAATCCATTCCATTACTAATACTTTTCATATGTGTTTTAGTAAGTTTTATAATGAAACGACGTGTAAAACAAAAAATTTCTAAATGAGTTTGGATTAATAGCGATTTTTACAGCTACTATGCAAGAATTAGCGAGTAGCGCAAGCACACAAAAACATAGTGCCAGTGAAATGCGGAAGCTATGCAGGATAGTATTCATGCTAGCTGATCAAACAATTTACTGGCATTTATTGATTAATCGAAGCAGCACTTGCTAGAGAGCATGGTAAGGGCTTTACGGTTCAAAGGATTGTTCATTAGGGTGATATCTGATGGGCAATTTTTTTTATTCGTCATACCCCTTATGACGGTATATCTTTTAAGGCTATCGGTACTGCTATGCCCCATACCTACACAAAATGCTTTTAACACGATCAAATCCTCATTTGGTTCAATATTAAAATGAGTAGCTATAAGATTGAAAAAGTGCGAGCTCTTGTACAAAGACTTATGTACTAGAGCTCGCACGCTTATGTTCCTATCATCAATTATTATGGCTGTAAGTTAAATGATGTATTTTTCTTGTACCATAAACTTATTGTAATACATATAAAAATTAATGCACCGACAGTTGTAATCCAAAAGAATACATTCCCTCCATCGGTTGTAGAGTTAAGAAATATGCCACTACTAACAATAACTACACAACTAATAATTCCTGACAAGATAATGGCTAACTGACGATTTAGTTGGTAAATTAAAAAAATAAGTACTGCAAAAATATAAATAACACTTACGATCATAATAGTCGGGAAAAATGGTTGAAATTTAGCCGCATAGACAAAGTAATCAAGCTGGCTAATATCCTGACCATTGTTTATCTCAATATTAAAAAACTGAGAAAATGGTGTTGAATACTTCCATTCCAGTGAATTATCTATGATACCACTTCCCTCATACCAAGAAATAGCTGTTGACATCAATAAAGTCAAGAAACCAAGAATTAGTTGAATCACATATTTAAACAATGTTCTTCCCCCTTCTCCCTTTGAAGTTAAAGACGTTAGAATAAGATTATAGTTTCCAAAACCAACAAAACTTTACAATATTAAGGTCGATACCATAACGTGTGGTTGATTTCCGTTCCGGCTGGGCGCTTTGTTGTTGCTGTCGCTACGCTTTCGCACAGAGCAAAGCTTCCTGGGGGCGTCCGATGAGCCGCTTGGGCCAACACAATGTTGGTCACGAAGCCGTTGTCACAGGATGTGATGGTTTTAGCCTTCGTTCCTCTATCGCTGATCCCCAAGGAGTCGACCAGCCTCCACTCCAATCAACTTATATACATGACAGTGTTTATCATCTTTATTATATATATTTCCCATACAATAAACTGGTGATATCCACCCGTACTCTACGTTTTCACTTTTTTCACAAACATCTTCACAAACGGTACGAGGAAAACAGATACAATCAGCACTCGGAACAGCTGAAATGCGGTAACGATTGTGACCTTTGCATGCACGGAAGCCGCAATAATCCCCATTTGATCAAGTCCGCCTGGTACGATACTTAAAAAGCTCGTTTGAAAATCAAGGCTATAAAGACTTTTCATAACAAATGTTAAGCCATAGGCCGCGCCAACAAAGATACCCGCCGATACAAAAGCGTAAAATACTTGCTTCTTCGATAAATGTAGATCGTCTTTTTTCAATAAAAGTCCGATGTAAATGCCAAGCATTAGTTGCGCGATATGAAGTAGTGACAATGGCAATTTCGGTACATCGATCCCCGCTATATTGATGCCCATCAATAAAAACACTGGACCAAGCATATAACCTGTCGGAATCTTTGCCTTTTGCGCTAGCCAACCTGCTACTCCACACACAGCAAGTAATCCTATTAAGCTCCATGAATACGCCCCATTGACAACTACGCCAGTTCCCCCAGATCCAGACACCATTAATGGCACAAAACCGACAATTAATAGAACCCGTAATATTTGGAAGAACATAATCACGACCATATCCATATCCCCTTGCTCCTCAGCAAAGGCAACAACCTGTGACATGCCACCAGGTACACAGCATGTCAACGCGGTCGCAAAATCTAAATCCGCACGTTTTGCTACTAAATAACTAACACCAAAAAACAATACAATAAATAATACGTTTAAAACAATCATACTTCCTATAAATTGTTTAATATCCTGTACCGCTTCTGGTGTAAACGCAAAACCAATGGAATACCCCGCAACGATTAAACCAAAATTACGAAAATATCTATGCCATTTCAATTGTACTTTTGTTGATAACTGAACAATAAGTACCGCCGCTATAGCTCCAAGTAACCACGGCATTGGAATATGTAATAAATTAAATAAAATTGCACCTGTTAAACCTATACATAATGTAATGAACATGTGCTTGTCAAAAATAAACATAGAAGCAACCCCTCATAATTGTATGTTTCTATTATGCTGTGAACCTGCCTATTTTTCTACTTCATTACTTTTTTGCAAGATCATATATCGTTAAAATTTAACCTGTTATCGATAAAATTCAACCTCTTATCCAAGATTTTCTCCAAGCCAAAATTTTCTATGCTACATTATTATTACCTGATTCAGTGTTTCTCCATAGCGGAGATATGTAAAGGAGGCCTCCATGAAAATTCATTTAACAATCAATAGTGAGCTAGACGAAACCGAGATTCATATACATGCGAAGGAATACACCGAGCAAATTGAACGACTGATGAAGCAGCTACAAGCTTCACAAACAACAATGCTAGATGGCTTCTTTCAACAGGAAATTCATATGCTAAAAATTTCAGATATTTACTCCATTTACGCAGAGGGTGCAAAAGTTTTTTTGCAGACGGAAGAACAGGAATTCGAAACGAAGCGTAAATTATATGAGCTGGAAGCACAATTAGCGAAAGACTTTGCCCGAGTTAGTAAATCAACGCTCGTCAACATTAATAAAATTGCCTCTATTCAAATGGGCAAAATTGGCACAACTGAACTGATTTTAGAAAACGATGTGTCCGTCCATGTTAGCCGGAAATATTTAAAAGAACTAAAACACCACTTAGGTATTGGGAGGGACTCATAATATGAAAATTATTCGCATGATGATTATTGGACTACTCATATCACTTAGTTCTTCCTACGTCTTAGTAACATTAAGTGTCATATCTAATAACGCTGTGGTGTCAGGATCTGAATTACTTGAGCAAATTATCATCGCCGCCATCCTTGGAGCGGTAATAGGTCTGCTGTCCATCATTTTTGAAATAGAGCGTTTACCTTTTATTACTCAGCTTATTCTACATTTAATTGCAGTTACGCTGTGTGTTATGATTGCAGGCTATTTCGGGCGTTGGTTTGAACATTCCGGCATTAAGTATGTTCTTATAAGTGAAGCTATTATTTACTTAATCGTTTGGTGCATCCTTTATGTCCTTCAAAAAAATGATATTGAAAAAATTAATTATGAAATTCAAAAAAGAAAGGAATAAAACAATATGACCTTTTCTATACAAGTTGAAAATCTATGTAAACAATATGGCGATCATCAGGCGGTAAAAGGTATTTCATTTACGGTTGAACAGGGCTCCCTCTTCGCCTTTTTAGGTGCAAATGGTGCTGGAAAATCAACGACCATTGAAATACTTTGTACATTATTGAAAAAATCAAGCGGTACTGTAAACATTAATGATTATACACTTGGTGCAAGCAATGACAATGCGGAAATCCGAAAATCCATTGGTGTTGTATTCCAGCAAAGTTTACTAGATGAACGATTAACGGTGCGGGAAAATATAATTCACCGTGGTAAAACATATGGCTTATCAAAAAAACAATTGGTCGAAAATTATCAATTCGTTTCAACATATTTACATTTAGAAGATATAGAAAAACGCAAATATGGGACTTTATCAGGTGGTCAAAAAAGGCGTGCTGATATCGCTCGAGCCCTAATCCATCGACCAAAAATATTGTTTTTAGATGAACCGACAACTGGACTTGATCCACAAACGCGGCAATTCGTTTGGCAAGCCATTAAGCAGCTTCAGCTCGAAACAAACATGACTGTTTTTTTAACAACACATTATATGGAAGAAGCAGCAGTTGCTCATCAAGTCATCGTCTTAAAAGAAGGAGAAATTGTTGCTGAAGGGACACCTGATGAACTTAAAACAAAATACGCCTATGATTCAATGGCAATTGTTTTTCATAATAGTTCAGAAGGGATACAGTGGCTCGAGGAAAATGCTATCTCCTATACAGAAAACCTAGGTATTTTCTCCATCCGAGTCGACTCGACCCTTCATGCTTTAACGCTATTAAAAAATGCGGAACCGCTTATTGCTTCGTTTGAAGTCATCAAAGGTACGATGGATGATGTCTTTCTTCATATTATGGCCGAGGGAGGTGCAGCTTAATGGAAGCATTATTTAGCTTAGTAAAACGAAATAACAAAGTTTTTAGACGTGATAAAACACAAGTCTTCTACTCGCTGCTATCCGTCATTATAGTCATTATCCTTTACGCAGTATTTCTTCAAAAAATGCAGGTCAATGCCATTGAAGAAGTGACAAAGGCTACTCCAGAATTAGTAACGATGGTCAATGAATGGATTGTCGCTGGTTTACTCTCTATGATCGCTGTTTCTACTACACTTGCCGCGTATGGCATTGCTGTAAGGGATCTTGAAACAAAAGCGCAAGCTGATTTTCTCACAGCGCCTATCTCGCGAGCAACCATTCAATTTAGCTATGTTTTAAATGCGTTTATCATTGGCTGTATCTTTTCCTTTATCGCCCTTATTGGCTGTGAAATTTTTATCGCATCAACTGGCGGCCAGCTACTAAACTTTGGGGATTTCATGAAAGTTGTAGGATTACTATTTTTATCAGTATTACTGGCCAGTGTTTTTAATCTCTTCCTTGTGTTACTTGCTAACAGCCAACATTCATTTTCAACTCTCAGTACAATCGTCGGTACAGCACTCGGTTTCTTTTGTGGTGTTTATGTACCTGTTGGTGCACTTCCAAGCTTTGCTCAAAATCTTATTATGTATTTCCCTATCAGTCATACAACGTTACTATTACGCAATGCCTTTATGGAGAGCTCAATTCCCAAAGTTTTCGAAGGTGCGCCTGCTTCACAGGTGGAAGATTATAAAATAATGTATGGTATTGTCTATGACGTTCATGGAAATATACTGAGTACCTCAACTAGCTTTATCATTATTTTCGTCACAATTATTGTGCTAGCGATCTTATCGATCATTATTTTTAAAAAGAAAAATAAATAAACATTTTCGCACATCGTTTATAAAACGATGTGTTTTTTATTGATTTTAATCAAACAATTTGTTATTTTAATAATAAATAAGCAAACAAAATAAATAAGCGTTTGTTTTATAGGAGGATATCCAATGGATGTAAATGAATTGTTTTGGCAAGCTTCAATCCATGACATAAAAAAAGGCTACAGTGATGAAGCAACACACTTCACTTGCTTGCTTTGCGGAGAAAAAATTGAAAAGGGTATTATTTATCCACATGAAGGCGTTCTCTACGAGGCAGAAAAATTTATGCAATATCATATTACTGCTACACATCGATCTGTATTTCATTATTTAAATGGCCTTCATAAAAAAATGACAGGACTAACTGATCATCAAAGTCATATTTTACGCTTATTTTATGAAGGAAAAACCGATCAAGAAATTAAAGAAGAGTTGGAAATTGGTAGTGCAACAACGATACGTCACCATCGCTTTACTCTTAAAGAAAAGGAACGTCAAGCGAAAGCGTTTCTTGCGATGATGGAGCTTTTAAAAGAACAAAATCAAAAGGAAGACAGCTTTGTACCTATTCACAAAACGGCAACGATGGTCGACGATCGCTATAATATTACGATTTCTGAAGAACAGCAATTACTTGAAAAGTACTTTCCAAACGGTATTGGCAAAGAGCTAGTCCGCTTCCCGAAACGTGAAAAACATAAAATCGTGATACTCCGTGCAATCACAAAACTTTTCGATGAAACAAAACAGTATTCAGAAAAAGAATTAAACGAAATGATTCAACCGATGTATGAGGACTATGTGCAAATACGTCGCTATTTAATCGAATACGGCTTCATGGATCGACAAGAGGATGGCAGTGCTTACTGGATAAAAAAATAAGAAAGAAGGATTTCCAATGGACCATAAAAAAGAATTAAAGGAAATGTATAAAGAAATAAAAATCGAAGCTGGTGTTTTTTCAATGACCAATAAACAGAATGGTAAAGTGTTTGTTGGTAGCTTTAATAACTTAAAACGCTTAAACGGCTTTCAATTTATGTTAAAAACGAATACACATACTAATAAAGAGCTACAAGCTGATTACAACACTTTCGGTAATGATGCTTTTGAAATTGAAGTTGTGGAATATTTGAAGAAAAAAGAAGAGGGCTATTTCGATGCCAAAGGAGAGTTAGAAAAGCTAGAACAAAAATGGCTCGACAAGCTTCAGCCATTTGGTGAACTCGGATATAACTAGGTAACATAAAAAAAAGAATCTGTTTTCTCCGAGATCAAGCTGGAGAAACTTGCAGATTCTTTTTTGGTTTCATATATTGTGTTGTTCGCGTGGAGATTCACTGCTTCTGGGGCATTCCTTTTCGCCGGTAGATCAATTATCTACTGGTCCGGAGCAATTCTTTGGCTGACCCGAGCACTTTTCTCTTACACCTGTGTATTTCTTAGCCAGATCTGCTCCTACTTCTTTGCAAGGGGCATCCTACTTGTTCTCTTACTTCATTTCTTCCATTAAATTAATTTCCTGCTGAGCTTTTTTTGTTAGCTTTTCAAAAACTAACTCATAGGAATGTTTGATTAAATTTTCAACTAAATCAATAGGGACGTCATCTGAATCCATATGGATTGAATTCCAATGTGTTTTATTCATATAGTAACCTGGAATAATACCTTCATAGGCTTCTCTCAACTCTTCAGCTCGATTAGGTTCACATTTCAAAGTAAGTACCGGTCTTCCGGTAGCATCTCCGCCCATCATCCCATACATTTTACCACCAATATGATAACGATCCGCTTGCCATTCTTCTTTGTAATCATGCGTTGTTCCACGAAGCTTTAGGCAATATGCATGAATTGTTTCTTTGTTCATTATTTAACCCCATTTCCGCCAAATATCAATTATGCCTCGGCATAATTGCGTCTGGAATCGGCTTTGTGCAAGCACAAAGAACTCCTTTCCGATTCCGTGACATCCGCCGGAGGCTTTAACTTCTTTCAGCAGGACCTGCTGAAAGAAGTTAAAAAAACACACGTTCGATTATATTCATTATAATCAATAACGTGTGCAGAGGAAATATTTATTTATTTTAAATCGAGTACTGAGCCTCTTAGCAACAATGAGAAAGCATAGCTTCAGCCACACGAAACACTTTATTACAGGACACCCTTTATTTTATGCCTCTATCAAACATGCCGATGACCTCGGTAGTTTGCAATATATTGACAAAGGCTTTAGCATCTGTTTCCTTGATCGTACCTTTTACTTCAGCAAGCTGATAACGTGTAATGACGGTAATTAAAACTTTTCGCCCTTCTCCTGAATAAGCACCCTTCGCATCTATAATAGTTACTCCTCTATGAAGCTTTTCCAGTAGCTGCTGTTTCACTTCCTCGCCCTTGCTCGTAATAATCATCAGTGTCAATTTAATATGACTCGTATGAATGGTGTCGACAACCTTCCCTGTAGCATAAATCGATACGAGCGTCAGTAATGCTGCATCCCAGCTAAAAACGAACCCGGAGACAGCTACAACGATACCATTCAATGCAGAGATTAATGTACCAAGTGGAAAGTCTCGTTTACGACTTAGCAGCATCGCTATAATATCAAAACCTCCAGAGGAACCCGCCGCACGAAAAATCATGCCCGTCCCTACGCCCACAATAACGCCACCAAATAATGAGGCAAGAATTGGGTCTTGTGTAGCTTTATAAATAGGAATAATATACAAGCTTACCGACAAGACGACTACAGAAAGAATGGTATATCCAATAAATCGCTTCCCTAGCTTTAAGACCCCAATAATAAGTAAAGGCAAGTTCAATAGTAAATTTAAAACCCCTGTATTCAAAGGTGTAATAATACCAAGCATGATGGCAATCCCGCTTAATCCCCCACTTAAAATCTCATGTGGAATTAACAAAAAATTGTAGGCAAAGGCGACTACTATCGATGAAAGTGTAATAACGACAATATTACGCATAACAATTCCCCTATCATTAACGAACAGTTTTGATCTTTCTCTTAGAATACCCAACTTATTCGTTCAAAAAACCTGGAGTATTACACTATTATTGTTTTAACAACGGTATTTATTTCTTCTGATATTCTTTTTTCTGCTCCTCTTTTATCGGCACTTCTTTTAAAGGCTCCTCTTTATTATCTTCAGCGTTCTCCGCTACCTTATAAATACGTTCAAGCATTGGGGGATGTGTATAACGGAACCACTTTACGAGTAGCTGTGGATTTACTTCACTTAAACCAGATATCGTTAGTTTCTGGAATGCAGTAACTGCAGACTCTCGATCACCCGTTAATGAAATCGCATATTGATCGGCTCTCGTTTCCTGATACCGTGAAACATAATTTGATAATGGGCTTGAAGCAAATAATAAAACGGACGTTATGATTAAAAACAATGGATAAGAGCCTATATCACCGATTTTTTTAATTTTTAATACATGTCCATAACGTCTAATCAACCACCTCAAAAATTTCGCTGTCAGCCACAATCCTAGCAATGACAACAGAAGATACCCAGCAATACCAAAATAAATATGCTTCTCAACGTAGTGCCCCATTTCATGTGCCATGATAAATAGTATTTCATTATCTGTTAAACGATTTAACGTTGTATCCCATAGCACAATTCTCGAGTTACTGCCGATACCCGTTACATAGGCATTTAAGGCATTTGTTTTTTCTGCCATATTAACTTCATATACATGCTCCGCTGGTATATTTGCCTGTGTAGCAATAGACAAAATTTTCTCTTCTAGCTCCTTATTTTTTAGCGGATAAAAATCATTATATAAGGGATCAATGACTACAGGTTGAATAAACATCACAAATATTGAAAATGGAATCGTTAGAAACCATGCATATAGCCACCATCTTTTGGCGCTTTTTTTGATGAGCCAGTAAAGGACAGACACGATAATTAAACTCATGCCAAAGTTAACCCAAAAATCAAGAATGCCATCTCGCATCCATGAGGAAAACGCTTGTGTACTAATTCCATAAGTTTTGCTTAAATTGAAACGATAATAATCGAGTGGAAATAGTACAACATATAGTAAAAATGATAATAAGAATAAGTAGCCTGCATTTTGTAACAGCTTCCATTTTGTTTGTGACGTCGCTACCTTTTCGAAATAACGTGATACGCCCATAATTAAAATCATGAAATAGATTAACCATTCCAAAGGTGTAGCAACAAAGAATAGGAAGTTCCGTATTTTAGAATATTCACCGCTTAAGTATAGTTCTTTTTCAGACATAAACATCACTGGATCTGCAGCTGTCCCCTGCATCGCTCGTGGTATTGTACCACCACCGCTGTGAAATATATACCAATACATACACAGCACATAAACACCGAATAAAAGTAGCGCGACAATTCCCATTTTTTTCGCTATGTCATTTCCTCCCTTGTTCAACACTAAGTTCGTCCTATAGTAAGTGTAAGCTAAATTGAAAAAGTTAGAACAAATTTTTCTTTGTTTTTATTTACCTTCTATTCTACTTCACACCAAAAAGAAAAATACGCTCTACTTCTCCAAACGCGTAACAAGCCATGTAGATGCTAAAGCTCCACGGCTTGTTCGCTATTCCTAGAAGTGACGCGAATTTCAAAGAATATTTTTTATTACTTATCCATTACAAATGCCGTTTTGCCACGTTGATCTTCACTTAAATAACCAGCTAATTCTAATCGATCATGCCATTCTTTTTCTATAATAGCAGCCTTTAATGCATCATCCTCTTTCGTTGATAGCTCTACCATAATCTCTCCTTGATATTGCCAAACTTCAACATCCGCCGCATAGCCCGCAAAGCTTCCTTTATATGTTGTTGCCTCTGCAGGACCATATACGACAGCTTCGGATAATGTGTTTTGATACCATGCTTCAGAATCCCAATTTAAAATTTTCTTCGGAACATTTTCTACTATTAATTTTTTTGCCGCATTTGTATCCACTGCATCATAGGAAACTTTAGATGTAGTCTTTAATGATTCTTTACGACTTATGGTGAACGTACGATTGTCACCCTTAACATCCGTTTCAAATTTATAGTTAGACTCTGCTCCAGTGAAGCCATGACTTTCTGTAATAGCAATTGCTTCATCCAGAGGTGTATTTGAAAATCTCTTTTTATAGGTGATATCCATTTTATTGCTTCCTTTGTAGACACGTAAACGGTTGATATAATCCTCATTTAGAAAAGCTTTATTCGGAGTATCAAAGAAATAAATCTTTACTTCATCTTTTTTTGTAGCTTGGAAAACATTAAAAATATCCGATTCGGTGAAAAGCCCAGATTTAATATTGAATTTAATTTCATTCCCTGGCTCGATTGCTGCTTTAGCTTGTGTAGAATCAAATCCAATGATGCTAACAAGTACAATACCGATTAAACAAAAATTTAGTACCCATTTCTTCATGTTATTTCCTCCCTATTCTGTAGTAATTGCAAGATAGTCGTTTCTCTATTCGTTAATGAACTGTGAAAATAGATTGTCTTATGTGCATGTATTTTCTTAGAAAGTGCAATGATATCATCATAATCTGGATGCGTTTTATAAAAAAAATCCTTATGTTGATTTTTGGAAAATTGAATTCTATATTTGCCTTTATTCCAATATCCCGTAAAGATAACCATAGCTGTTGGCTTTTTGTGAAGTAGTTCCATTAATTTCGCTTCATTACGCTCAGGTACAAAATAAATGAAGTTTTCACTTTCTCTTATCTTTGTCAAACATTCTAGTTTAAACTCTTGCAAAATTGTTTTGGTAGACAATAAATTTTCAAATGACTCATAACAATTATCAAATAACGACAACAAATCATTATCTACACGTATCGCTCTTGTTGTATGCTGAAAAAGATAAGTAGCAATATCTGCTGTTTTTCCTGAGAAAGAAGATGGGAAAATGATCGGGTAGCCTGGATTTGCATTGATATATTCCGTCATTTGCTGCAATACTTCTATATTATTAATGCGCTTCTCAACATGGCCGCTATCCATAATGGCTAGATCATAAACAGTCCCGTCCTCTATCGGTAGTGTTGCTTTTAACAAATAGGAATCCACAACATAATCGCCAGAGTAAAATATCACCTCCTCAAAAAAACGAATCTTAAACCAAACGCTTCCTATTAGATGCCCACTGTAGCCCCATTGAAAGGCAAGACATTTACTAACAACTATCCACTTTCCAATTGATTCTGGTTGAAAGGTTTTTGTATGTTGAAAAGACTGTTTTAATTGCTGCGCAGTCATTTTACTCATAATGATCGGCCCTGTGTATCCCCATTGCTCAAGTAAAGGAATAGCACCTACATGATCTGTATGTGAATGGGAAATAAACACTGCATCAAGCTTTGCCACATGAGCTTGTGTTAAATTAGGAGGAGTCTTCTGTCGATTGTTCATCACTCCGCAATCGAGTAAAATAGCATGTCCATTATTTTCAATGAAAAAGCAGTTACGGCCATACTCACCAACCCCACCTAAAATTTCTACATTAAGCATCCGCATGTCCTCCCCGTTTTTGTAGCCAATCTAATAGAAACATAAAAATAACGGTCATGACGACTGTAATCACCGCTACAGCCATTCCTACACCAACATTTCCTTGTTCAAATTGACTGTAAATAAATGTTGCGCCAGTCTCTACTGAAGGAGGCAAAATGAGTAATCCAGCGACAAGCTCACGCATCGAGATAATAAACGTCATCATCATTCCAGCAAGAATCCCCTGCATTAATAATGGAATAATGATATGTCGATAAACCGCCCAGCTACTTCGCCCAAAAATAGCAGCTGATTGGAATATTGAAGAATCTAATTGTGATAAAGAGGACTTTATATATTGCACGGAATATGGTAAAAAAAGTACACAATACGTGACTACAACCATTGTCTTTGTGTTATAGATAGTCGCTGGTAGCCACGGTGCATTCCAAAACATGATTAACCCAACTACAAAGACAATTCCAGGAATAATATTAGGCATTAAACTAAAGAAATCTAATACTTGCTGCTTTTTCGTTTCTCCCTTTTGAATGTATAAGGCAATGAACAAGCCAATAATTGCTGTAACGACAGCTGTGATTACTGAGAAAACAACACTATTTAAAAATGCTGACAATCCAGCACTTCCACTTGTAAACACTTTCTGGTAGGAAGCAAAGCTAAAATTCCCTGCCTGCAAACCATCTCCCCTTACTTTCTGCAAAGATGTCACAATAATTGAGAAGTAAGGAATACCGATTGATAGCAAAATGATGATTCCCACAAAGAGCCATGAACCGAATTTGACATACCATTTATCTTCTATCTCGCGATTAGCTGGTGTTTTTCCAGATAGCACACTATATGTATATTTTCGTCCAATAAGATTTTGAAAATACCAGATAACGAGACAAACTGATAGTAAAAATAATGACAGTGATGTCGCCATACTAATATCTACTGGCCATCTTGAAAGGTAAGAGTGAATCTCCGTTGTAAATACTTGAAAGCCAATTCGACTACCAAACGTAGCAGGTGTTCCAAATTCAGCTAGCGTTTTGATGAAAATTAGCAAGCTCCCTAGAACATAGCTAGAAACTACTAAAGGCAGAACTATTTTCATCCAATTTCTCCAAGAACTTCGTCCAAAAATTAATGCAGCATCTAGAAAGGAACCATTGATTCTTAATAGCGTATTTTTCAGCATTAAATATAAAAAAGGAAAAAGATGCAGGCACATAATCATGACCATTCCAAATAAGGTGAAGAACGATTCAGTCATCCAAGCAGCACTTGGAAATAGTTGTTGAAGAAAACCATTATTTTGCATGAACAATATCCATCCCATGGAGCCAATATACGGAGGTGTCATAAATGGAATGGTTAAAATAATATCTAGCCAATCGTATTTATATAAGCTTGTTTTCGTTCTTATTAACGCCATTGGGAATGCTACAATCGTAGTCCCTAAAACAACTAAAACCCCTAATAATACAGAGTTTCCAAGCGTTTGCCACATTCTTTCATTGGCAAACATTCTGTTAATCTGCGAAACATCTAATTGCCCATCTTTCATAAACGTATAAAATGCAATGGCAATTAACGGTGCGATAGCAAACGTGACGACAAGTGTCAGTAAAAATCCAAAAGTTCGTCTGCCTTCCATAATCATTGATGATTCAATCCTTTCCCTAGAAAAACTTCAAGGAGGCTAAAAAACCTCCCCTAACTACTTAACGAAAAATATCATTGAATTTAGTTAATACTTCAAGCTGCTTCGCTTCTGCACCTTTCCAATTCACGTTTAGCTGAGGAATTTCATTTAAGGCTGCACGATCCTTAACAGGTATATCTTTGTTGCCTGGGAGTAAATAGGCATTTGCTACAAGCTTTTGCCCTTCATCTGACAGTAAAAAATCAACGTACGCTTTTGCACTTTCTACGTTTTTTGCATCCTTCAAAATACCAACAGCTCGCGGACTGACAACTGTCCCGCTTTTTGGATAAATAATTTCTACTGGCTCACCATCAGCTTTTGCTTTATAGGCCATGTAATCTACCCCTGAAATTGTGGCATTTTTGTCACCAGTAATAACAGCATCTAACGCTTCCTTATTAGCACCATTCACCTGTAAACCATTTTCCTTCCACTTCTCCATCGTAGTCCAAGCTGTTTTTTCAGCTTCTGTATATCCGAATAGGAAGTCTACAGCAGAGCCTGACAAGCTAGGGTCTGGTATATTAATTTTATTTTGCCATTCAGCTTTTGCTAAATCTGTCCATTCTGCCGGAACCTGTTGCGTATTTTTCGTATTATAAGCAATTCCTAATGCTGAGGCACTGTAACCATAGTAATAACCTTCTTTATCTGACCAATCGCTATTGATTTTCTTGGCATTATCAGCGTCTTTATTGCTTTGAAGTTGATCTGTTTCCTTTAAGCCATCCATTGAAGCGACAGAGGCTAGTACGACAACGTCAGCTACAGGGTTATTTTTTTCCGCTTCTAAACGCGATAATATTTTGCCTGTTGTTCCTTGGAACATCTCTATTTTTATGCCTGTTTTCTCTTCAAATGCTTGTTGAATATTCGCTGCTAAACCATCTGGACCAGCAGAGTATACCGTTAAAGTTTGTTCTTCTTTTGAGGCTGAACTTGCTTTATCATTCTTCTCTACCTCTTTATTTCCACATCCCGCTAATGCTAATGTTAAAAGAATCCCAGCTGTAGCAAATAGTTTTAACCCTCGTTTTTTCAAAGGTAACCCTCCAATTGATATATTTGTTTTTCATCAATAAAAACTTCAAGCTGTTTGCCATGTTCTATCGGTTCTGCTTCGTAAAAGCTCCAGTACTTACCTTCTACCTGTGCTTGCACTAAATAACGATCACCAACAAAGGTACTTTTTACAATCATCGCTTGTTTTGCAATTGTACCTGGGCGTCGTAGTCTGGAAATTCCTTCAGGTCGCACAATATAATTACCTTTATCAAACCAGTTCACTTTACCGATAAAATCTGCTACATACGGTGTTGCTGGAGCGTGATAAATTTCTTCTGGTGTTCCCACTTGTGCAATTCTTCCTGCCTCCATCACGATAATTTGATCTGACATTGCCATTGCCTCTGTTTGATCATGTGTGACAAAAATTGCCTGACAATCTAACTCGTTAATAATATGCATGATTTCATCTTGCATTTTTTCTCTTAGTACTGCGTCGAGTGCTGATAGTGGTTCATCAAATAAAATAAGCTGTGGATTTGTCGCTAGTGCCCTCGCAAGTGCTACTCGTTGCTGCTGTCCTCCCGATAACTCCCCTGGCTTTCGTTTTTCAAAACCCTCCATTTTCACCAATCGCATAACATGCTCCACTCGAGCCGGAATGTCTGACTTTGAAACAATACCCTTCAGGCCAAAAGCAATGTTTTGGAAAATAGTCATATGAGGCCATAATGCAAAATCTTGAAAAACCATTGCCATATTTCGCTTATTTGGTTTTACATTTTTATGGAGTTTGGATGAATAAATAATTGTGTCATCAAAACGGATTTCTCCATTTGTCGGTTGTTCAAGACCTGCCAATACTTTCAATAACGTTGTTTTACCACAGCCTGATTGTCCTAAGATGGTAATGAACTTGCTATCCAGCTCCACATTGATGGGCCATAACGCATGAAACTGTCCATATTTTTTTTCGATATTCGTTAATGAGATTTTCATCATATCCTCCTCGTTAATTACAACTATAAATTCCAGATATTTAGAAAATATTAATCTACTATTAATATCTCGTTAAAAAAAATCTAATAAACTAAAGCAAAACTAAGATTTTTTCTAATTTACTTTAGGAGGATAAAATGAATAACATGAAGTTACAGGCATTTTGCCTACTCGTAGAATTTAAAAAATTAGCTCCTGTTGCCAAAGAGCTAGGTCTTACAGCGCCGACAGTATCCTTTCATATTCGCTCCATTGAAGAGGAATATGGCATCCGTTTATTTCGGACAAATGCAGGTGGATACCGTTTAACAGAAGCGGGAGAAGGGCTCTATCATTATGCTCGCCAAATTGTACAGCTACAAAAAGACATGAATCGCTTTGTCGAAAATCTTTTGGCGGGTAATATTGGCTCCATTCGTCTTGGCGCAAGCGGGCTACCTGCACATATTTTTATGCCGGATATTATTCATCTAGTTTCAACAGCTTACCCAGACATTCGAATATCGCTAGAAGTAAAAACAGCGCCTGAAATTGAACAAAAGGTAGCTCTTCAAGAATTAGATTTCGGGCTAATTATGGAAACAAAACAAGAAAATTCGTCTCTTATATACGAAACAATCGGCGAAGATTCCCTTGTATTAGCATTGAGTCCTACCCATGAGCTTGCAGCAAAAAAGGACATCACAAAAGCAGATGTCCTAAAAAACAAAGTATTATTGCATACATCCTCCAGTTCAACGAATCATTTTATAGAAAAATGGATGGACCCTCACCCATCCATTTATACAATCGAGCTTGATTCTGTCAGTACTATTAAGAAAATGCTTACTTTCGGAAAAACAATTGCATTTTTGTCAGTTGCCCTGATAGAAGATGAGTTAAAATCAGGACTTTTGATCAAAAGAGACTTACACGATGTGACACTTAATAGAAAGATTCAACTTATTTATCCTAAATCTCGTCTAGATAGCAAGATGGATGCGTTTGTAAAAACTGCAATTTATGATTTAGCCAAACAATTAAAAAAATAGCCTCTTATGACATATTTCCATAGTCGACAATAATAACATGAAATGGGGATTGTTTATCCCTATGAAGGGAGGGTTGTATTTGCTAACCGAGTTACTAACAAAAGATACTATACAACTCGCAGATATTGTAAATACTTGGCAGGAATCTATTCATTTAGCGGCAATTCCACTATTAAAGCACAATAAAATCGAAGAACGCTATATTGAGGCGATGATTCATTCCATTGAAAAGCACGGACCTTATGTAGTCATTACACCAAAAGTAGCGATTCCACATGCACAGCACACAGAAGGCGTCAATGAGCTAGCCATGAGCCTATTAAGCTTACAAAAACCTGTTATGTTTGGACCAGAAAAGCCTGTTTTCTTAATTATTGTCTTAGCGGCCACCGATCATGCGTCGCATCTGCAAGCATTAGTTGACTTAACAAAGATTTTGCAAGAACCCCATCAAATCGACAGCATCATCGCCTGCCAGAATAAAGACGATATTATCAAAGAAATCCAACAAATTGTGGCAAAGGAGTAATCTTGATGAAGATTTTAGTAGTGTGTGGGAATGGCTTAGGCAGTAGTTTTATTATGGAATTGAATGTAAAAAAAGCGTTAACTGAACTTGGAAAAGTTGCAGAATTAACGCATACCGATTTAGCATCTGCCAAGGCAGAGAAAGCGGATATTTATATTGGCGCAGAAGATATTGTCAATCAATTGCCCGAAGAAAGAGGTCACATCGTTAGTATTGTTAATATGATGAGTATTTCTGAAATTAAATTAAAGCTTAAACCTCTGTTATAAAGGATTGAATTTAATTAAAAATTGGATAGGATGAGGTGTTAATATGTTAGATGTAATGATGAATGACATTTTAGGAACACCTGCTATATTAGTCGGCCTATTCGCTTTTGTCGGTATATTAATCCAAAAAAAGTCAGCTTCAACAGTTCTTTCTGGTACGTTAAAAACGGTTATGGGCTTTGTAATACTGGGCGCAGGTGCAAGCGTATTAATTGGTTCTTTAAATCACTTTAGTAAAATGTTTGATCATGCCTTTAATGTCCAAGGAGTTATCCCAAATAATGAAGCAATTGTAGCAGCCGCTCAAACTAGTTTCGGAACAGCTACTGCCATGATTATGGTTTTCGGTATGATTATGAACATTTTATTCGCGCGATTTACGCCCTTAAAATATATATTTTTAACTGGTCATCATACATTATTTATGGCGTGTTTAATCGCAGCATCACTGTCTGTCGGCGGTATGAGTGGCACACCTCTTATCATCGTTGGCTCTATTATACTTGGTCTTTGTATGGTCGTATTCCCAGCCATTTTACAACCAACTGTTCGTCAAATAACTGGCAGTGATGATTTTGCTGTTGGTCATTTTGGCAGTGTTGGTTATTATGTATCTGCTAAAATCGGGAAGCTCTTTGGAAACAAAGCTAAATCAACAGAAGACATAAAAGTTCCAAAATCTCTAGGTTTTTTACGGGATACATCTGTAGCTGTATCCTTAACTATGAGTCTGTTTTTTATTATCGTTGCCCTATTCGCTGGCCAATCCTATATTGAGTCACAGTTATCTGGCGGTTCGAATTTTATCGTCTTTGCCATTATTCAAGCTATTACCTTTGCCGCTGGTGTCTATATCATTTTGGCTGGAGTGCGAATGCTAATTGCCGAGATCATTCCTGCCTTTAAAGGTATTGCAGATAAACTTGTGCCAAACACAAAGCCTGCATTAGACTGCCCTACAATTTTTCCGTTCGCACCGAATGCAGTTATTATTGGCTTCCTGTTTAGCTTTGTAGCAGGCTTAGTGTCTATGTTTATTCTTCCCCTCATAGGGCTTAAAGTGATTGTACCTGGTCTTGTTCCGCATTTCTTCACAGGTGCAGCTGCAGGAGTATTCGGTAATGCAACTGGTGGTAGAGTCGGTTCTATGGTAGGATCATTTGCCAACGGATTAATTATTAGCTTTATCCCAGCGATTCTACTAATCTTTATGGGTGATATCGGCTACGAAGGAACAACATTTGGCGATTCAGACTTCGGCATCGTAGGTATCATAATTATAAATATATTGAAATTATTTGGTGCAGTTTAATTCATTACTATCGAACGATGGGCCTCGCAAACTCTTTGGATGTTTGCGAGGCTATTTTAAGTTGACTAAGAAAAGGATTGATTTTGCAAAATTTATAGATATTTCACTTGTAAAATTATCTATCCCATTTACGTATAAAGAATAACAGAAAGCCTTATCAAACTAATCAATCTCTTCACTCAAATTTTCTTTTTTTGTTAATTCATTTCTTTTTATTAAAGAACTAAATCCCATTAAACCAATAATTAAAATAATTCCTCCTCCGCCCCAAAAGACACTGGATGTAGAAAAAATAGCCAAAATACTACTAATAACCCCTAACGATAATGTGTCGCTTGTATAATTAATAGATGATGATATACTGAACACTTTACCTAACATATTGCTGGGAACTTTCTCTTGGAGTATTACAATCCTTCCTAGTCCTTCACTTGCCTGACCTATTCCAATAATAATTGTTGCTATATAGATAACAAAAATAGATGGTGATAGACCGATTAATAATAAACCACTCCCCCATAGGATAATTCCTATATTAAAAATTACTATTGGATTAAGTTTTTTCAGTGCACCAAGAATAATAGAAGTAGAGAAAGCTGCAGCACCAAGTATGCCTGTAATAATTCCAAAAGTAGAAATATCTTTTCCTAAATTAGTATCTAGATAAATAGGTAATCCCACACGCCACAATCCTGTATTTATCAGTATACTTATACTTTGGACAAACATAATAAAGAGAATATTTCTATGTGATTTTAAATAAGCTAAAGTCAATTTAATTTCGCCTATTGTTCCTTGTTCGCTATCATTAGTATTCAAATGAGTAACTTTATACTTAATTAGCCTATGAAATACACTAGAAATACTAATTAAAATGAATGCGAGAGTTAAAATATGAATTTGATCCGCAACTTTAACAACTATTCCTACTGAAGTAGGAATAATAATACTAGCACCGCGTTGAATTGAATCCAAGAGAGCATTACTTCTTTGTAATTTATTATTTGTAACTAATTCTGGTAACAGAGCTCGAAAACTTGGTTCTGAAAGACAATTTAAAATACTTATTAACACTGCAATACACATTAATATGAAATAATTTAGAAAACCTAAAAAGAACACAATTGGAATACTAAGAATTAACACTGCTATGAGAAAATCACAAGTGACCATTGTTTTCTTCTTATTCCATTTATCAGCTTTTACTCCACCATAAATCCCCAAAAATATAAAGGGCAAAGTTTCAGCCATTACCATTAAAGATAAATAGAGTGGTGAGCTATCTGTCAATTCCATCGTTAACCAAATGAGCTCCATACTAAATAATATTAAAGAACTTCTTTTAAAAAGCCTTCCTACCAACAAAAAAGTAAAATTTTTCTCATCTAAAATATCCTTATATAGGATTTTCAATCTCTAACATCCTTTCAAATATTTCATATGAATACTTACTTCTTATCTTTTAATATAAGTTGATGTTTAATTCAATATAATAAAAGCTCAATTAAACAAAATAATTTTTACATCTCAAAAATTTTATTCGGCGCTCTAATTGATCTCGCTTCCTTTCGATTCCAAGACTGCTAGCAAGCGCTTTAATGATAGTAAAAGTACTAGTTTTTTTATTTATAACAGTTAGTAACATTCTATAATAACTTTCATAACAATCAAAATCAAAATTCACTATCTTTTCAGTAAATTTCAATAATTCCGCAAATCCATTGGCTGAAAGTCGCTATGTAAAGATAATAAAATCGAAATTATATTAATATTATTTGGTGCAGTTTAATTCATTACTATCGAACGATGGGCCTCGCAAACTCTTTGGATGTTTGCAAGGCTCTTTTAATTGACAAAGAAAAGGGTTAATTTTGCAAAATATATCAACATTTCACAATATCCCCCTACCTTTTTCACTATACATATAGAGAAAATTCATTACAAAACAAACTAAATGCTCATTGCTTAGAAAATATCAAGAATGATTTAAACCCATTTCCCTGTAGTAAATTACAAAAAATCTGATAGTATTTAATGGTAAAATAAAAATTGTCGTCTGACATCTGACTTAGAATAACTATTTGCCGATATAAATCATACATACAATTGGAGGTACTCATATTGAAAAAATTAATGATTGGCTTTTGTTTAATAGCTTTGTTATTAGCAGGCTGTTCAGTTTCTACGCCGGAAAAAGCGCAGGATGACTATAAAATTGGGATCTTACTCTCAGATGCAGGGCTCGGTGATGAATCGTTTAATGACTCGGCTTTTAAAGGGCTTGAGAAAGCACGCGATGAGTTAGGTATTTTGTTTGATTATAAAGAGGCGCCTGATGGCAATTACGAAGAGAAGCTAGAGGCACTTGTCGCAGAAAAGTATAACATCATTATTGGTCTTGGCTTCTCTGTACAGGAGGCTTTGGAAAAGACTGCGAAGAAATATCCTGATCAACAATTTGTCCTTATTGACGGGCAATCAGATGTTGCAAATATCACTTCCATCACCTTTAAAGAGCAGGAAGGTAGCTTTTTACTTGGAATGGTTGCAGCAATGACGAGTAAAACTGGAAAAATAGGATTTATTGGTGGCGCAAATGTTCCGGTTATCCATCATTTTGAGAACGGCTTTATTGAGGGAGCTAAATATTATAATCCAAATATCGAAATTATTAGTGAATATGCTGGCTCATTTGATGATACTGAGGTAGGTGCCGCAATCGCAGAACGTTACATAAAGAACAAAGTGGATTTTATTTATCACGCAGCGGGCTTCACAGGCTTTGGTGCCATAAAGAAAGCAGAAGAAATGGGCATATATGCGGCCGGAGTTGATATTGATCAATTTTACATTGCAGAAAAAACTGTCGTAACATCGATGTTAAAAAATGTCGACCAAGCTGTTTTTAAAATGGCTAAAACACTAGATGAGGACGGGAAAATTTCCGAAAAATCGTTTTCATTCGGTTTATCTGATAATGGAGTGGGCCTAGCGGATATACGTGTTATTAAACTTACACCTGAGCAACAGACTGCTATTGAAAAAGCAAAAGAAGATATTGTCTCAGGTAAAATAAAAGTTACTGCAGAAAAGGAGAACAGCCAGTGACACTTCGAAAAAAGTTATTTATGAACATACTGATACCCATTGTCCTCGCAATGGTTATGATTGGCTTTATTATCGTTCAAACATTTGATATCCAAACAACTGCAGAAGATGATACAGAACTATTACTGGCAGTGAAAGAACTTGAGCAAAGTTTAGTTGTAGCGAGCCAATCACTAAATAATTACACATATTTAGATAGTGAGGCCAATAAAAATGAAGCTCTTTCCATTTTAAAAGAAACGAAAGTAAATTTAGAAAAACTCTCAACGATTTCAAAAGTAGCTGAGCATAAGGCTATCATCAAAAAAATCGAGAATAAATACGACGAGTTAGCAAAAGCTTCAGAAGCAGGGTTCCTTGCTCACAATCGTCCTGAGATAAAAAAACAAGCAATAAGAATTTCTGGTATTTTGAATGATATGTATCTACTAAAAAAAGAAACAAATGAATGGTATAAAGAAATGAATGATTTGGCAAAGCAAAAAATTTCTTTCATTACCACAACAACAATAATTGGAAGTATCCTTCTAATTATTGCTACGATCATTTTTTCGTATTTCGCAACGAGAAGAATTACAAATCCAATTAACCGAATTGTGGATTATGCACAAGCGGTGGCTGCAGGGAATTTGACAATTGACACCTCTTCCCTCTCTTTTAAAAAAGGCAGTCGAAACGAAGTTGATCAATTAACTGAGAACTTTTCCAAAATGATTGTTAGCTTAAAAAGCACCGTACAATCCATTGATCATGTAGGAAAAAATGTTGGTCTCTTTACAAAGGATGTCACAAGCTATATTGAAACCGTTAACGAAGGCAATAAACAAATTGCTACATCAACAGACGAATTGGCAAAGGGAAGCCTAACGATATCAGAAGATATCCAGTCAACGGCTGTACTTATGAATACGATGGCAGATCAGTTTACTACTGTTCAGCAGACAAGTGAACAATCAGCAATAAACGGCAACCAGGCACTTACTGCTGTTCAAAATGGTCGTAGTTCACTAGAAAAGCAATCCTCTATCGCGAAGGATATATCATCCACTTCGATTAACATCAAAGAGGCTGTTACTCAATTCTCTCAATTCACAACAGAAATTGAAGGTGCAGCTAATGCAGTCCATGCTATAGCAGATCAAACAAATCTCTTAGCATTAAATGCTGCCATCGAAGCGGCACGTGCAGGAGAAGCCGGAAAAGGATTTGCAATTGTGGCACAGGAAGTCAAAAAACTATCTCATGAAACCGAAAAAGCAACGGCTTTCATCTCTTCTATGGTTACACATATACAAGATGGCATTACGCTCATTCTTTCTACTGCAGAACATGGACATCAGCTTTCAAAAGAACAATTACAATCGATGACCGATACAGAGAAGTCATTTGAGGCGATTGCTACTCATGTGTTAGACATTAATGACCAGTTACAGCACCTTACCGAGGATATGGAGCAAACAAGCGAAATGAGCCAGCAAATGAACAGTGCCATTGAAAACATTTCAGCTATTACGGAAGAAACCGCAGCAGGAACAGAAGAAATTTCCGCTTCTACCCAAGAGCAGCTACAATCCTTCCAGAAGATTAGTGAAAAGGTATCAGAACTTCAAGACATGACAAATACATTGTCTGTAGAACTTAAAAAATTTAAATTATAAAAATCAGCGCCCCTATTACTACAGACTAATAGGGGCGCTGATTAGCAACTTTTATTAATTACAAGACATCGGCTTCCGATACGGGCTACTCGCTTTCCTTCTGACGAGCGTCGAGTCGATTATTAGGATGAAGTGATAGCTAGAACTTTTGCCCATAAAAATTTATTTTAACCTTCACAATTTTTGGGTCTACTAAAGCCTCCCATTTATTATGCTTCGTAAATAAATTTTTCTAGTGTGTATTTTTCTAGTTTATCTTGTACTACATTATACCCAATACCAGGTAGGTCGGAAACTTGGATATGTCCTTGGTCATCCATGACAATTTCTGGCTCGATAATGTCCTCATGCCAATAGCGAGCAGACGGTGCTGTATCACCAGGTATTATAAAGTTTGGCAGTGTTGTAATTGCAATATTATGAGCACGACCAATCCCTGATTCTAGCATACCCCCACACCATACAGGGATCTGATGCTGTTGACATAAATCATGAATCTTTTTAGCCTCAGATAAGCCTCCAACACGCCCTACCTTTATATTAATCACTTTACAGCTACCAAGTTCAATTGCACGTCTAGCATCATCGTATGAATGAATACTTTCATCTAAGCAAATCGGTGTATTGAGTTCGCTTTGTAATTTTCGATGATCGACAATATCGTCATGCTCAAGTGGTTGCTCAATCATCAATAAATTTAATTGATCCATCTCTTTAAATAATGGTAAATCTTCTAACGAGTAGGCAGAATTGGCATCTGCCATTAAAGCAATATCACCAAAGCGCTCACGGATTACACGCAGTACTTCGATATCTTTTCCGGGCTTAATTTTAATCTTAATTTTTTTAAATCCTTGTTTTAAATAACCTTCAATGCTTTCTAGCAATACATTCGTATCATCTTCAATGCCTAGGCTAATGCCAACTGTAATTTCTTTTTTCTCTCCTCCAAGTGCTTGCGCTAAAGGTATACCCTGCTCTTTTGCATATAAGTCCCAAATAGCCGCTTCCACAGCAGATTTTGCCATATTATTACGTCGCACACGAGCAAATTTCTTATTTACCTCATCAGGGTGATTAAATTCCTGACCAATAACAAGTGGTATTAAAAATTCATCAATAATAGAGAATGCCGTCGAAGCTGTTTCTTCTCCATAATAAGGATAAGCGCTAACTACACATTCTCCATAACCAACATGCTTCTCACCATACGCTTCAATAATTAAGAAGATGCGTTCTTGCTGCGTCATAAAACTTGTTTCAAATGGTGATTTCATAGTCATTTTCATTTTACGGACTATTACTTTTTCAATTTTCATTTCTCAACACTCCCCTATTTGTAATATAAATGACAGGCTGTTTTATGGTCAGGCGAATGTTCGATCAACTCTGGCTCCACCGTCCTGCATTTGTCCATTGCAAAAGGGCATCTCGTCTGGAAAACACAGCCTGTCGGTGGATTCAATGGAGAAGGGATTTCCCCTTGCAGCTTAATCTTTTCACGTTTAATTCGTGGGTTGGGCACAGGAATTGCAGATAATAGTGCTTTCGTGTAAGGATGCATCGGATTGCTAAAAATTTCATCTGTCGTCGTTTCTTCTACTAGCTTTCCTAAATACATTACGCCAATTCGATTGGAAATATGGCGTACAACACTTAAATCCAAAGATGAAAATACTAGAGTGATACCTTATTTCAAGATAAATATTTCATTGTTAAATGGAGAACTGCGACTTCATTTCCGGTGTTTTCATAGCTATGCTTTCGATTTGCTTCAAATTGAATCGAATCAAATTCGTTTAATTCATACTTTTCTTGTCCAACTTGAATCGAAATTTCCCCTTTCATTACTGTTACAAATTCGATAGCTCCTTCATGATGAGGTTCTGCTTCATATATGCTATTCGGTTGCAAACAAGCACGATGCATTTCCAATCCTGTTTCTTTTTTGTAACGAAATATAGTCTCTAACCGCCACATGTGATTTTCTTCTATAGTAAATCCTTCTCCGCAGCGTGCAACATTTACTATATCTTCTATAACCATAAGCCGTGACAGCGGAATAGATAATCCTTTCGTAATCTTCCAAATGACACCTAATGTAGGATTCGTTTCTCCTCTCTCTATTTTCCCTAACGTTAATTTACTAACACCTGTTTTTTTCGCTAACTCTTCTAAACTTAATTTCTGTTCATTTCGTATTTGTCGTAACAGTTGACCAACTTGCAAAATAACTTCTTTTGTTTGCATATCTTCTTGTTCTTTCATAGGAATCTCCTGCTTTCGGTATATTATAGTTTACTTTTTACGCAAATAATTATATTATAATATATGTTTAGAAAGGAGCGAACGAAATGCGTGCTATCTTATTAGGTATTTTATCATCTGCGTTTTTTTCAGCTACATTTATTATAAATCGAGTTATGAACGTATCAGGAACAAGCTGGGCTTGGACTGCTTCCTTCCGTTTTTTATTCGCTTTACCCATTTTATTCTTTATCGTCCTATTTCGCAAAAACCTTCGTCCACTATGGGTAGAAATGCGTAAACATCCTTTGGCATGGCTTGGTTATGGCACAATAGCCGGGGTTGGATTTTATTCCTTATTAAGCTATGCTGCTGTATTTAGTCCTGCATGGCTCGTAGCAGGTACATGGCAAATAACCATTTTAGCTGGTTTGTTATTATCTCCGTTATTTTTTATTACATTGGAGACGAAGTCAGGAGTTAAACGAGTTCGCGGTAAAATTCCAATGCGAAGCTTACTCGTTTCCTTACTTATTTTAACGGGTGTCATTTGTATGCAATTAACAGAAGCTGGGGACATTACTGTTTCTCAATTTTTATCTGGCTTCCTCCCTGTAGTTATCGCTGCATTTTTATATCCTTTCGGTAATAGAAAAATGATGGAAGTCGTTGATGGACGCTTAGATACATTTCAACGCGTATTAGGCATGGCAATTGGTAGCCTTCCTGTCAGTATTATATTAGCGATTTATGGTTGGACTACAACTGGCATTCCAACATCTGGGCAAATGATGCAAGGTTTCTTATTAGCATTATGTTCGGGTGTCATCGCCACAATGACATTTTTCTTCGCTACTGACTTAGCGAAAAATAACCTTTCTTTGTTAGGGGCAGTGGAGGCAACACAAGCAGGAACAATGATTTTTACTGTTCTTGGTGAAATCCTTTTTTTAAATGGTTCTTGGCCTGTTGGAGTATCTTTAATCGGTATGATCATTATTATGATTGGAATGATAGCCAATAGTATTTTAAATCGTTCTGTTCCTGTATCCAGACAAAAGAAAGAGGCATAGCTTTACTTTCTTCAAGTAGCATTTTACATCGTGTAAAATGCTATTTATTTTTCATGTTGCCAAAGAATTAAGTTGTAATTCAAGATCATTCAAAGTGTCTCAATTATGCCTCAGCATAACATAATTGCGTCGGGAGGCTTTAACTTCTTTCAGCGAGTGTAGGGACCATCGATGCGTCCGATAGCGGGCATTTTCACCCATTTATCCTTATTCTAAGCCTTTTTTTCTATATATTCATGGTATACTTTTACGGAACTTTAGCGGAAAGGAGATTTCCACGCCCTATGTTAAAAGAACGAATCGATTTTTTGTGCAAAAAGAAAACCATCACCCGCAAAGAGCTGGTTGAAGGTTTAGTGACGCAAACCCATTTTGCCAATATCCTCGCAGAGCGTTACCCTCTTGCCGCTGATTTGGCTGAACATATAGCCTCCCGTCTCAGCGTCTCTCCTGCTTATTTGCTGCAGGCTTCATCTCAATCGCCGGATACATTGGCAAAGGCAGAGAGCATTTTCGAAATGTTATCCCAATCCACAGCATCCATCGATGAACAGCAGGTTAACGATCTGCCGGACCGCGACGATGCTTTAACCGTTGAGTTGACCACAGCCTTAATGAAAGCCGTATATTACCAGCAGCTTAATGACGCGGCAGCTCATGATTATTTGCACCGGAACTATTTGAATTATTACTTGGATAAATACGGTCGTCCTGACGACAATGATCTGCCCCTGCCAGCCAAAAAAGCGATGTTTTATTATAAAATCCAACTTTTCAGATCCAAACACCATTACCACGAGGCACTGCTTCAAGCACGAAAACTTGCGGAACTGCTCGCTCCAGGCAGCGAGCCATGGCTGACGGCGCATAATTTCATGCTTGAGGCCTTTATCTATTTGAAACAGTATGATCAGGCGAAACAGACGTTTGAGCAAATGATGAAGCATGTCTATGAACAAAGGCTCTTTCACCGTTTGAGCGGGTTCTATCTCACCTACAGCGGTTATCAGTTTACGGTCGGACTTGTTCAGGAAGCGCTGCTAGCCTTATCCATGGCGGAAGCACATTTGGTTTACACCTCCAGTCAGGGCGAAATGATGACATCCATAATGAACAACCGAATTATCATGCAAACGCTGCTGGGCGAATATGACAAAGCCGCATTGGAGATTGACCGCTTTAAAGAAATGATTCGGCGCGAACCAGAAGAAATTAGACAGAAGTTCCAACCGCTGCTCGATATTTACCGCTGCGAGTTGGAACTAAAACAAAAGCAATGGGCATTGCTCCCGCAGATGATCAAGGCGCTTGAAAGCAGCGCCGAAACAACCGATCAACAAATGTCGCTGCAGTTCTACCAAAGCCAACTCTTGTTTGCGCAGGGGCAGTTCGAACGTTCAATGGAGCATGCCATGGCCTGTTTGCCTTATTTTGAGTCCATTCAGCAAACCAACCGCTTGGAGACTCTATATGAGTCGCTTGCCGTCGTCTCTGAGGATGCCAGAAAATACAAGGAATCAGCTGCCTATTACAAGAAGCTAGTTTACCTTCTGCGGAGCAAATAATAAACCGGAGTTTCAGTCGGAAAACCGCAATACGAATGGGCTGTTCCAAACGTTAAAAGGCAGATTTTCCGCTTTTTATTGCAGTAAAGGGTGGATCTTCGCAAAATTCACCCCTTAAACTGGAAGTAAAACCTTTGATTACCGCCACCATATTGTATCCCTTCAAACCCATTGTCGCCTTTCCATCCGCTGTTTACAATTGTGATAGAGACATCGATGAACTCAAAAATACGATTGTAGCGAGGTGCTTAACATATGGGCTGGTTCAGTAAAAAGAAACATGCACAGGACAATTTGGAAAAAGCGGATCAAGTATTAAATAAAGGCTTAAGCGGCATGATGATGAAGGGACTCATCCCCAAGCAGCATCGCGAAGCCATGAATCAAAGCATTGAGCAGACTAGGCAAGCGCAGATGGCCACGGGAGGTTCCGTTCCTATCACCGCTACCGCTATCGTCCTTTCGGTACGCGATACCGGAAAACTGATTAATTTTGAACCGGTTGTTATTTTGGAGCTGGAGGTGACGGAAACCCGTGGCAGCCGTTATACGAAAACGCTCGAAACGCTTGTATCCAAATTACAGGTGCCACGGGCCGGGGACCACATCGGACTCGGACAGCATCCGGCCAATCCGGCGGAACTCATCTATGTTGGCCCCATGACTTGAATCTGACCCAGGAGGATAATGATGCAAAAAATCTTAACATCACTTGGCATGATTACCGTGCTTGGCGTTTGCTTTTCCCCGCTGCTGGCTAATTGGATATGGGACGATCCCTTTATCATTATAGGTTCTTCTTGGTTTGTGCCAGCCATCTTTTCCAGCATTGCCCTGTTGATTCTTCCACCCATATTGAGTAACGTCTTTGGTGTCGGTACCGTCAAGAAGGGGCAGTCAGCAGTGGGACTAATCACGAATATCCAGCAAACCGGAACGGTGATTAACAATAAACCGGAAGTCAAGCTGGAGCTGATGGTAACAAGACAGGGCCACGACAAATACCCGGCCAAGCTGCGGATGATTGTTCCTGTCGCGAATTTACCACAATTTCAGCCTGGATTCATTATTCCCTTACTGGTCTCAGAGAAAAATCCCTACAAGATCAGTTTTGATGCCAAAGGTCATATGAATCAAAATGATCTTCAATCGCTTTTTAATGAACAGCTTGTTAAACAAGGTTTGAGTCCGGAACTAGCGGATATTGCGCAAACCGGGGAGAAAGGTCTAGCTAAAGTAATGGATGTGGTACCACTGGGTATGGCCGCATCCGGAAAAGTTCAACTGCAGCTTACTCTCGCCGTTACCAAACTAAACGGGGAAACATTCAAGGTGACGGTACAAAAAGATCTGCTTGTCGTGAATCTTGCCCGGGTGCAGCAAGGTCAAATCATCAATGTCATCTATTCCCCGCAGGACCCTGCGAAGCTGACGATCGTGCTGCCGGTCACGGAGCAGGAAATCCGGCAGACATTCGGTACATAAACATGGAAAAGCGTTAGCCTCCGGGTTGCAGCCGGACCTCTTCATTTTTAACTTTATTTATGGCTGAATGAAACACAAATCAAAAACAATAATGATAAAATTCGGTAAAACCCAATCGATGCAAATAGAAACAACCTTTCATTTATGGTACTATACACAAAATATTTTAAAAGAGAAAGAAGTGAGGAAACTGAATTACGGAAAAACGATGGTTGAATTTTTTTCTAGCGCGGAAGAACTTAAACAGCTTCACAAAATAATTAATGATTACAACTTACCTATTAAAAGTGAAGATACCTTTGAAAAACAAGTGGTGGGGGTTAGTGAATATTTAAATGAACCTACTTTTATCGAAGCTCGGAATAAAAAACGATCTTTAAACATTATCTCGGGTGTTATTGCATTACCAATCATTGTCTTTATTGTTTATATGATATTAGGAAAGTTAAAAGTAATAGATCGAGGGGATATCTTTAAAAATGTACTTGATTGGTTTTTAGCTTATCCATGGGCGTTTATTCTGTACGCTTTTGTATTTGCTTCTATTGTAATTGCACATAAATTAATAGAAAAGAAAATGTATTATAAAATATATCCTAATTTAAAGTTTAAATTATTGGACCAATTAAACTAAAATATTGAAAAGCAGTTTTTAACTAACTTTCTCTCCAAATCAATTAAAAAAATACCTTTAAGGAGATAGGAAAGGGTGAGCGCTCTTTCTGCTTTAGGATAAATTAAAAACACAAGATAAGAAAAACAAAATCCCGAATAACGTTCAATATTCGGGATTTTCCTTATTATAAAGTTAAGCCACCATCAACTAGAACTATTGATCCTGTCATATAACTAGCGCGTTCAGATGCTAAGAAAGCAACCATTTCTGCTAACTCTTCTGGTGCTGCATAACGTCCCATTCGCATGTTCGGAAGTTCATCTGGAATATAGCCAGTTGTTTCAAACATTTCTGTAACACTATTTGTTAACGCTGTTTGAACACCGCCTGGACAAATAGCATTAATGCGAATGCCTTTTTTAACGTATTCTAACGAAGCTGATTTAGTCAAACCAACTACAGCATGTTTACTTGCAGAATATGCAGCCATACTGTGTTCGCTTCGGATACCTGCCGTTGAAGCTGTATTAATGATTGAGCCACTACCTTGACCTTCCATTACTTTCAAAACATGTTTTAAGCCAAGAAATACACCTTTTACATTGATGGACATAATACGATCATATTCAGTATCTTCAATCTCTGTAAGTGGTGAAATTTTTTGAATAATCCCAGCATTATTCAAAAATACATCGATCCGTCCGTATGTTTCAAGCGCAGCATTTACATATTTCTGAACATCTTCACTTTTCGAAACATCGGCTTGAACGAAGATACCTTCGCCACCCTGTTCCTTAATCAGGCTTAAAGTTTCTTCACCTGTTTCCTTATTGAAATCGACAACTACAACTTTTGCTCCATTATTAGCAAATTTAATACTACTGGCTCTGCCAATACCGCTTCCAGCTCCAGTTACAACTGCAATTTTATTTAAAAGATCCATACTTAATTTCCCCCTTGATATATTGAATTCACAATCTATTTCATTGCCTAATTAACTATTTTTATTGTATTATTCTACACAAAATAGTATTTTCTCATTGTATTTAGCCAAAAATATTACTATTTTCATGTTGATTATCCAAAATAGAAATGGGGTTATAAAGATGAAAATCTCCTCAATTGATCTTCAATATATCTGTCAGCAAATATATGAAACACATCATCTTCCTGTTTTTTATATCAATCAATTTGGAGAGATAGTTTTTGAGTACACTTCAAAAGGTTTCCAGCAAAGTTCGCAATATGCTCCCTTAAAAGATCTCATTCGAGCATATCCATATCATACTACTTCAAGTGATTTCCCAATTTTTTTCGCTAACGCTGATTTTAATTTTTTCTATATTAATTTGAAAATGGATCAGCAATTTTTAGGTTCAATCATAGTAGGACCTACCCTTTCCTCAGAAATATCTGATGAAAAAATAAATTTCTATGATGACGATCAACCCATTCCTTTTCTCCATTATCAACAATTTTTAGCAATTAGTTTATTCGTTTACTATCTTATTTATGGACAAAAATTAAACAAAACGATGGTTATCCAGAACAACCAAGCATTAAAACCCATTTTTACTCAAGAAGAAAATACGATTCTGGAACTTTCAAATGCAAGAAGAAATTTTAATGTCCATACAAATCTCTACTATGAAAAAATATTGTTAGACTATGTTAAAAATGGGCGTAAGGAGAAATTAAATGAGCTGACTAACTACTCTATAGTCGGAGAAGCGGAGCTTGGTGTACTGTCTAAACGTAGTAGACTAAGAAGTGTACAGAATCTGATGATAACAGGAATTGCTCTTATTTGTCGTGCAGCCATTGAAGGTGGTTTAAATGAAGAAATCGCATTTACGTTAAGTGATTTTTATATCCAAAAACTTGAGGAGCAGGGTAACTTATTATCGATACTTTCCCTAATGGAGGAAGCCATCTACAACTTTACCAATCGCGTGTCTCAATCTAATAAAGATAAATACTCTGCTACAATCAAAACTTGTCAACATTATATTGATAATCACATTTATGGTGAAGTTACATTGGATCAGCTTGCTGACATTTGCCATTTAAGTCCCAATTATCTATCCTCTTTATTTAAAAAGGAAGTCGACATTTCAATCAGTGAATATATTCAACAGCAACGTATTGATGAAGCAAAGAGGCTATTGACTTTCACAAATTATCCAATCTTAGATATTGGTTCATTACTAAATTTCACAGATCAAAGCTATTTCATTAAAATCTTTAAAAAATTCACTGGCACCACACCAAAACAGTACAGGAATGAGCACTCTAACAAATGATATTGGAGTCAAATTAAATAGAAGGTGAAAATATTGCCAAGCCTACGATTTCACCTTCTATTTTAAGCTTTTTCAACACATAACAAAATTTCTTTTAAAATGGGTGTCATATAACTTTTTACGGTATTTATTAGCTAAAATCTGCTTATAATTATTTTTGTGGTATTAATATCGGCACAATGATTCTTTCCTGTTTTCACTGTAATCTAATCATTTGCCCATCTCTTCTACTTTTTAAATTTAAGAATTTTCCGCAAACTTAATAGACGTATCAACAATAATAGAGATAAACAACTTTAAATCCTTTAATACTTTGGATTAATGTAAATACCTACAGCCTAGATGATTTCTTCCCATCCAGTTGCCCTTTCGCTCGTTCAATCATCTTGCGCTTTTGAATTTTTTCATGCGTTAATTGTAAAGATTGTTTTAATGTTTGTGTCCTCTTAGCTTGTTGAAGTGCAATCATCATTGTTGGAATTAAGCTAGCTTCAGAAACGGGTTTAACTAGATACCCCATTATATTATCTTGCCTAGACTTTTCTATAAATTCTTTTTGACTGTATGCAGTAATCAACAATACTGGTATATCTAGCTGACGACCAATAACCTCGCTTGCCTTTAAACCATTTAGTTTTGGCATTTCTATGTCCATTAACACCAAATCCGGTTTTAACTTAAAAGCGAGTTCAATCGCTCGATCCCCATCTCCTGCTTCCCCGATTACCTCATAGCCGTTATGCCGAAGCATCATTTTTAAGTCCAGTCTAATAATTGGTTCATCTTCAGCAATCAGAATCCGTTTTTTCATAAAACATCACAACCTTTCTGGACAGGGAGAATACTACATTTTTAAATTTCTTTGTTGAGCAAAAGACACTCCTGAACACTTTGCATGAAGCATTTGTTCGATTAAATCAGATAGATAGGCACCAGCTTCAACTGAAGTCAATCCATCTTTATGGATATTTGAAATGACCGTCCGATCAGCTTCAACTGTTTTTTCAGTAGGCCTATAAATCATGTATGCGCTCAAGCTTTCATCTGTATTTAGACCTGGCCTTTCACCAATCAATGAAATGACAAGGTCACAATTAACAATAGCAGCTACTTCGTCTTGCACCCATACACGCCCTCGCTTAATAAAAAACGGCTTTGCGACACTTATATTTTTTAATTTTAGCCCTTGTATTAAAGCAGGTAGTAAATCAACTACATTTGCTTCTACCGCAGAGGAGCTCAATCCATCACAAACAATAATTTGAACATCTTTGCTCTTATCCCCGTTCTTTTCAAGATACTTAATAGATTCATCCGATAACTTTCGACCAGCATCTAAATCCATTAAGTAAGTTTTCATATCACTAGCTTTCGTCTCCAGCTTATGCAGCCCCATATTCTGAAGAAAATTATCACTTACATCTCTTAATACAGCATCCTGTGCAGCTGCATGATCAATTAAAAATTGTAAATAGCTTGTCGTCAACATACGAGTTCCAGTTCGACCAATACCAATACGGGCAGGTGTAATACTTTGTGCCCGTTCTATAGATGCAACATTATGCGGCTTGTCTACCCCTTTTATACGTTCTTCCGGAAAATAGATGATTTCTTCTTTATTTTGATCGGTATCATTTTTTGGTGAATCCATGTTTTTCTTCACTTCTTCTACTACTCTTTGAACAATCTCCTGAATATCCATTTTGCTCCTCCCTCCTCAATCAAAAATTGATAAGTCTCCTGCACGTTTCGTCAACTTTCCATTTTCCATTAGGCCCATATTCTCCAACCATTTTTCAAATTCCCGAAGTGGTCTTAAGCCTAGAATCTCACGCAAACTAGCATCATCGTGATAGCTTGTATCTTGATAATTCAGCATGACATCATCTCCACCCGGTACCCCCATGTAAAAATTCGCTCCGGCAACTGCCGTTATGACACCGGCAACTTCCTGATCATTTTGATCGGCATCCATATGATTTGTATAAGTTGGAGCGATTCCCATTGGTAAACCATGTAATTTCCCCATAAATCCATCTTCAAGATCCGCTCTAATTAATTGGCGTCCATCATAAAGTGTCTCCGGTCCAATAAAGCCAGAAACGGTATTCACCATGAAAGGCTTCCAGTGACGTGCAAAACCGTAGCTTCTTGATTCAAGGGTTTGCATATCTATCCCAAAATCAGCATTTAAAGATACCTCCGAACCTTGTCCTGTTTCAAAATACATAAAGTTTGGACCTGCAGAAGTACCATATCGAGCCATCATCTCATAGCCCTCATCAAGAATTTTTTTAGATATACCGAACGCTTCATTCCCTTTTTGTGTACCAGCTAAACTTTGAAACATAAGAGCGATAGGTGCCCCCTGCTTTAAAGCTTCCATTTGTGTTGTTATATGGGCCAAAACACAATTTTGAGTTGGAATTTGCCATTTCTCAATAAATTCATGAGAAAGTGTTAAAAGTTTTTTGACCGATTCAATCGTATCCACATTCGGATTGATACCAATAACCGCATCACCCGCTCCGTAGGACAACCCTTCCTTTATTGAATACAAAATGCCTTCTGGAACATCATTTGGATGGTTGGGCTGACAACGAAATGCTAAGCGACCGGGCTCTCCAATTGTAGTATTGCAATGTGCTTGATATTTCATTTTCTGTGAAGCAAGAACAAGATCAATGCTTGACATCAGCTTGGCAACAGCTGAAATCATTTCACTTGTTAGTCCCCTTGAAAGTTTCAATAATTGATCTCTACCTGTATCTGATGACAAAATATAATTTCTCAGTTCACCGACAGTCCAACTTTGAATATCTTTGTAAATCGTGTCGCTAATATCATCATAAATCAAGCGTGTTACTTCATCGATCTCATACGGAATAACCGGATTCTCATAAATTTCTTTCAGCTGCATCTTGCTAAGTACTACTTTTGCTGCCATGCGCTCAAGCGATGATTCCGCTGCTACCCGCGCCATCACATCCCCAGATTTCGCTTCACTCGCTTTTGCAAGTACCTCCCTTACCGACGAAAACGTATAATGAGTTCCTTTTACTACACAAGACAATTTCATCATTTAACACCCCTTTTTATATGCTAAAAATTGCAATCAAACGAAAAAAAAAGCGCTTTCACTTATCCCTGAAGAAATTTTCTTCGGGCGTGAAAGGCGCCTTTGCCTCAGTTATTATTTTAATTCATTCTACACTACTAGCAAATATTTTGTAAATAGTTCGAAAACAATAACAACATCTATTAAAAATGATATTTATTTTAAAATATACAATTCCTCAAGATTTAAAAAACTTGTAACTGTTTAACTAAAGCTTTAATTAGGAGACCTATTGTCATTTAGTATTAACTACGGTAGATACTATCGGAAAGGTTATTGAAACTTTTGTCCCTTCCTCAGAAATAGGGAATGAAAAAACTCCTTGTAGCTTCTCTTCAACTAACATTTCTACAAGCTGTAATCCTAAAGATGACAGACCGCCTATAGAAAAAGGATTGCCAATTCCACATCCATCATCCGTTACTGTAATCGTAACCATTTGCTTTCGTTGCCTCAAATTTATAGCAATTTTCCCGTAATTTCGTGAAGGAAAGGCATGCTTAATGCTATTTTGAACTAACTCATTAACAATCAGTGCTATGGCTGTTGCTTGATCTGAAGGACAGCATACAGATTCCCCTTCTACAGACACAGTAATATGTTGACCTGGAATAATGGACGAGGAAACTAACAAAGTAGAAATTTGTTGTATTAAAAGTTTAATATCTGCTTCATCAATTCCACGCTGAGCCAAATAATCATGCACTAAAGCCATACTAGATATACGAGATATACTGTCATGAAATACCTCAGCCACTTCTTCCGAGTGAGTACGTTGCATTTGTAACCGTAGCAAACTTGAAATAACCTGTAAATTATTTTTAACACGATGATGAATTTCCTGAACGACAATAGCTTGAAATACACGTTGCTTGTCTTCACTATTAGTCGCTTTCATAAGCTGCTCTATATTTCTTTCGTTCTGTACTACCTGTGAGATATCTCTTTCCTTAATTAATACCGCAATAGTATCTCCAAACTGGTCATTTATAGGAACAATATCTTGTTGCATGATTCCGCGCTCTTCCGTAATGCCCCTCGATCCAAAAAGTGGTTTTCCGGTTTTTAAACTAAATAAAACACCCGGCTCCATTTCTTCATATGCGATTTGCCCTAACATACTATTTTTATACAAAGATACTATAGTGGTAGGCTTTGCTTCAGCTACAACGAAAGATGCGCTATCTTCTTCCAAAAGACAATTAATAAAGATGTCTGCTTGAGAAAGGTCAGCTATTATTTGTAGATTTTGGGCCATACCTAAAATAATTTCACACTGTTCATTTGATAAATTTGTCAATAGTTCTAAATCTAAAATTCCCATCATGATATGCGCTCCCCTCTCCCTAGTTTTCCAAACACTATAGCAAAAATAAAAAGTGTGTTCAATATGATATAAAAATAGTAATTCAAGATACCCTAGAGGGATGGTAGTATTGGCACAATGGGATGAAAAAGAATCCTTTCTCTCATGGTCCGGAATAACAACAAATTGATACTCTAACAAAATAAAGAGCGTGTTTTAAATCGAAAACCGATTAAAACACGCTCTTTATAAAAAAGCTTAATCTATTAATTACTACATGCTTAGTTGTTAATTGCGCCAGCAGAAAATCATAACTCTTCTAATATTAAACAGCCTGCCGTAATTCTTCTTCCTCTTGTAAAACCTGCAGATTCGTTTTTTCTTCTCTACGCTGACATATATTATTCCAAATAAGAGCTGAAATAACAAGTAAGGTCCCTGCTATATCAAAGATTGTTATTTTATATCCTTGTACCATCATAATGACCAATGTAGTAATTGGAACAAAATTAATAAATAAAATTCCATTAATGGATGATAGGATTTTTACACCATAATTCCAACTAAGCAATGCCACAATGCCTGGTAGTGTCATCATAAACAATAAATCATATTTAATAGCAAAAATCGTTTCCATACTTGGAACGGATACATACCCTTGTATCGTCATGATCATCGTGATGATACCTGTAACAGCTGTGCCAAATACACATGTTAATGTTGAATAGCGCAGAGTAGACCAATCGTTAAATGTTTGACCGCCCATTGTATAAATGACCCATCCTATAACTCCAATTAAAATGAATGCTAGCGGAACTAGATTATGTTTCAGTGTAAGAAAGAAACCCATATCGCCTTTTGTAATAACAAAAATAGCCCCAATAAAAGCAATGATCATGCTACTAATCATATACTTCTTCGGTTTCACATGTTTATACCCCCAAAGAATAGCAATCGAAATCATCGGCATGAGTGCTTCCATAATCGACGCTACCATAACACCGGATTTCCCCATTAACATTTGGCCTAAGAAAACAAGCACGTTGTAAACTGTAAACGCCATGGTCCCAAAAAAGACTAGCAATTTACCTTTCCCTTCTAAACGAAAAGCTTTCTTCCCTTCTTTCATCCATAATAAAATAACTAATACAATCGATACCGCCCCATATCGAATAATTGAAAAATAGAATGGATTTATATATTCAAGTGCATGATCTGCAACTGGAAACATGGCTCCCCATGACATACTTGCAATTAAACATGCCAGCATGCCTACTATTATTTGACTTTTTCTCACTGTTTTTCCTCGTTTCTATATAACCCTATCAATTATGCCTCTTCATAACTTCTTTCAGCGGGTGTTTGGACACCTGTACCTGTCGCTACGCTTTCGGTACAAAAGACATTTGCTGAAAGAAATTAAATTCACAATGAAAATTATAAAAAAGAAAATACATCACGTAAAATGATTGAAAGTGATATTAACTATCATTTATAATGATAGCTTTAAGGGGGAATGCCTAATGGAACTACGAGATTTACAGATTTTCAAAAGCGTCGCAAATTGCGGGAGCGTTAGCCATGCCGCAAAAGAATTAAATTATGTACAATCCAATGTAACTGCACGTATTAAGCTATTAGAAAAGGAGCTCCAAACGCCGCTTTTTTATCGCCATAAAAAGGGGATGACATTGAATCCAGAAGGGCGAAAAATGCTTGCTTACGTTAATAAAATTTTGCTGGATGTCGAAGAAATGAAACAGGTATTTTTAGATAGTGATACACCGACTGGTACTTTAAAAATCGGTACAGTTGAAACTGTGAGTATATTACCAACCATTCTAGCGTCTTACTATAAGGGGTATCCCAATGTCGACTTAACACTGCAAGCTGGTTTAACAGAGGAACTTATTAAAGAAGTAGCGGATCATCAATTAGATGGGGCCTTTATAACTGGACCGATTAAACATCCAGTTTTAGAACAATATGATGTATTTACCGAAAACCTCGTTCTCATATCACAAAACAAATCCTTTCGCATAGAGGAATTTATGTCTACACCAATCCTTGTTTCTAATCAAGGTTGCGGATATCGATCCAAGCTAGAACTCTGGCTCAAAGATGAAGGTTTACTGCCAAAAAGAATCATGGAATTTAATATATTAGAGACAATTTTAAAAAGTGTTGCAATCGGTCTTGGCGTTACACTTGTACCACAATCGGTTGCTGAACACCTTTCTACTACAGGCAAGGTTTATTGTCATCCAATTCCTAAAAAATACGGTACAATTTCAACCGTCTTTATACGACGAAAAGATGCATATATGACAAATTCGATGGAATGCTTTTTAAAAACAATTGCTGAGCATCAGCGTATATAGGGTAACTTCTATCATTTCCGCGTCTTTTCTTCTGCCAATCATCTTTAACAGTGTCTAAAGGATACATTCATTGATAAAAAATAGTGAAGTGACAAAAAACGCTTGGTTTTTAGTACCAAGCGTTCTGTGTCGTTAATTATATATTTAGCTAGAACGATGCAAACAACCTATTTAAAAACATAATTTTAAATTATAAGGGTCCTATTTTGCATTTTTGTCAGGCTGATGAATTCCGAATATATTTCCTTCGGTATCAATATAATATCCTTGCCACGCCATTCCCGGTAGAGCATATTTTGGCATTGCAACCGTGCCGCCACTCTCAAGAATTTTAGCTTCTGTTACATCATAATTTTCCACACCCATTGTACAAGCAAATCCATTTAAAGCTTGGTTTGGTTCTGGAGAAGCACCTTGACGTTGCATTAAAGCGCCGTTGACCCCAGGTTCTTCCTCATCGCCAGTTACTGCACCAAAATAAGGCATTCCTGCGTAATCACTCCAGTCTTGAAATGACCATCCGAATACCTCTCCATAAAATTTCTTTGCACGTTCCATGTCACTTACATGAATTTCAAAATGAACTAATCTGCCCATGATATCCTCCTAAATACTAAAGAATTAAATTACTCACTGTGTTTGAGTACAATTACTATATATTATTATTACAAGGAATGGAAATAAAAAAGAAGAGAAATTCTATGAAAAATCGAGAATAAACATTCTAATGCTTGTTCTCGATTTTGGTTCTATTACTTTTAAGTTAGTTATTTTATAGCGTTTAAATTTTCTTTTAAATACTGAATAAATGGATGCTCTTCTATATCTGATTTGCGTGTACATATAAATAAACTTTGCTGAATATCTGCACGTTCTACATACACCCGAGCTAGTTTTCCATTTGTTATACTTTCAGTTACACTGTAGGACGGTGCTAAAGTCATACCGAACCCTGCTTCCACTACTTTAATCGATTCATGTAAGCCCTGCATTTGAAGTCCTAACTTAGGTAATGGACTGTTAAGCGTGTAAAAAACAGCCTCCAATAAATCAAGTGTCGAGCTACCACGTTCCCGATAAATAAAGTCCTCATTCGATAATTCATAAATGGAGACAGTTTGATTTGCCAAAGAATGTGATGGGTGAACTACAAACCAAAACGGGATATCTAGTATTTTTTCAAACTGTAAATCAGGGTGACCCATTTTATTTTGCACGACAAAACCAAGGTCTACTTCATAACTCAGAACTTGCTCTTCCACAGATTTCACATTGCCAAGCGACACAAAAAATTCAATGTGAGGATTAGCAAGTTTATACGCTGCTATAATAGGCGGGAGTATATAGTTTATTGGTATATAGGAAGAAGCAATATGTATTTTTTCTTCTTTCGCTAAAAATTTACTGAGCTTTTCATCAATTTGTGCTTCTAAATAAAATAAACGCATTCCCTGCTCATACAAAAACTTCCCCTCAGGCGTTAATTGAATGCCGCGTCCTTTTCCTTCAATCAATTTTGTCCCTATTTCGCTCTCTAATTTCCGTATTTGAATTGTGACAGCTGGTTGACTAAGAAGCATTTTATTGGCCGCTGCGGTAATTCCCCCATGTTTTGCTACATTCGTAAAAATCCTTAACGCATGCAAATTCATTTCATTCACTCCTCTTTATCCATAAATTTAATTTATGAATAAGCAATTAATATATATTTGTTTTATGTATTGTTTAGCAGTAATTTAGGTATAGAGGTGATTTGATGGAAATTTTACTACATGAATGGTTATCAGTAAATGGATTTATTTTATTTACAATCGGCTTACTCGCAGCAGTCATTGGTGTTCTTTTCGGCGCTGCAGGCTTCGTTTTGTTACCCGCAATGTTACTTATTGGCATTCCAATTCATACAACCGTAGCAGTTAATAAATTTGCGACAGGAATTTCAGCTCTATCAAATGTCGTATCGTTTGTAATTAAAGGACATTTATCGTTAAAAAATTTCACATCTTTAATGATGATTGCTAGTTTAGGAGGTGTATTTGGTGCATTTTTAGCCACTCGATTATCAGAACAAATCATGAATATTGTAGCATGTGTATTCTTAATTTCCTCATTTTTCATCGTGCTTTGCAGTAATAAATTTATGGTAAAGGATATAAAAGAAACGGAGGAACAACCAATTAATAAACTCATTCCGTTTGCGGTTTCAATATATGACGGTGGTTTTGGACCAGGCTCAGCTCTAATGAATGTAACCTATCATCTTAAAAAGCAATATACCTATATAAAAGCAGTTGAATTAACAAGAATTATTACGTTTTCAAGTTGTACAGGTGCATTTCTCTTTTACTACTTTACGGGCATTGTTAATTGGGGAATCGCCATTCCTGTTTCAATTGGCTCTATTGTTGGCTCGTTCTTAGGTCTAAAGATCATTCCTTATATCAAAACAAGGTGGATTCAAATTTTATTACCAATCATTTTTTTCTTGCTGATTATTCAGGTCGTATCAGATTTATTGATATAAATCACGCTATCTGTTCCACATTTATTGTTGGATTTATGAATCAATTATGCCTAATTTAACGTCTTCACTAGATGGGTTTTCAACAGCTTTTTATTGTACTTTTAGTTTGGGTACGTAAAGCAGCGAGAAGTGACTAACTTCTCGCTCTTTTGTTTACTCTTATTTTATTAATTAGCAGGAGTAACAATGAGTTATATTTTCAACTCTTTTATCCCTGCTTTTAATGTGTCTGCATCTATTTTTAATGTTCTCCAGCTGTCTTTAGCTGATTTCAAGTTAGGTAGTAAAAATTTGAATTTATTTTGTTCCGCTTTATCAGATGCATTCTCGATATGTCTCAGTACCCCCGAATATTGAGAGTCTAAGTCATTCCATTGCGTAGACATAAAAGTAAGAGCATTAATAGCATCATCAAGTGCATTGTACATCTCACTTATATTATTATGTGCAACTCCAACTACACGATTTAATGTTGTTTTATAATCCACTGTCTGTCTTAATTGTGCTAATAACGGTTCTAATTGACCTAATTGATCTCTTGCTACCCCTAACATAATACCACCAGCAATCCACGTAGGTATAGAGGGTACAGATACTGTTATTATGCCATCAGACTCTAATTTCTTATAATAGTTTACTGACTCTAAAACTTCATTTAGGCGCTTTTGATCATCCTCAACTGCAACCCCTTGGTTTTTTAAAATCGACTGTAAAAGATCTTTGTTACTGCCGAATGCTCTTACATCTTGTCCAATAGCATCTCTTAATTTAGTTAATTCTACTATTAATTGTTGTGCATACTTCTGATTTTGTTGAATTTCTTCTCGTAAATCTGTTATTCCTTCTATTAATGTCTCTCCATCTCCTGTATTAATGGCCTCTACAATTATGTCATAATAATTTTCGAATTTTGTATCGTATTCAATAATACCTGTCAATGTATCTATCAGCTGTTTTTTTACTTTTGTATCCCATGTAAGGGCGTGTGCTCTTGCATCCTTTTGATCCTGTACAATTTTACCAGGTAAATCTGGATAGCCCTTAATATTAATTCCTTCAAAGGTGATATCTGGATTCTTAATTAACATATAAGAATAGGCATTCATAGATTTTGCAAAAAGCCCCGCCTTTTGCAAGGTTTCTCTCATCTTCGCTTCATCTGCTGAAAGAGAAGTATCACTATTGCTTGTTTGCTCAATTTTACTTGTCTCTGCAAATACTGCTACTGGAGAGATTACAGAAGTTGTTGTCAAAGTTAAAAACGTCGATACAGCGAGTACTTTGTAAAGAGATTTTTTATTCATTTTATATTCCTCCTATATTATTTTATTTTCAATTCTTAGCTTCTTGTTTAAAAGCAATATCTTTTGCAATAAATTCCGCGTCTTTATGAATATCATTCCAACTTTGTTTAGCCGCTTTTAAATCATCTGGTATTAAAGAGAGCTTATGTTCTTGCATTTGATCGATATTATCATATAAATCTTTATAATTTGCGCCCATTGTATTCCATTGTTGCTGAATATTCGTTAGAGACATTATCGCTTGATCCACTGTTTGATACAGATATGTCAAAGTGTCTTTGGCGTTAGTAAGTGCAATAACTGCTTGGTTAGCGAAATCGGCTTTCATCGTTAGTTCTCCGATTTTATTGGAAATTTCGTTATAGGAGTTCATATGATTAGATGCCGTAACACCAGCTGCCGTTCCTAAACCAATACCAGCTGAACCGAGAACTGTAAGGCCCCCTATAACAGCCGGTGTTGCTGTTCCGCCTGTCACAACAATGACTACCCCTCCTGCAATAGTTCCAATAACTAAAACAGCTGCTCCCAATCCTCCACCAATTGACCATGCTAATACATCGTCAAAATGGGCCTTCTGAGTGGAACGTAGATTCTCAATTTCAGCTTGAAGTTGTGGAATCAATGCTTGTTTTCCCGCTAATATTGCCGTTAATCCACCTTTCCCATCTGGACCACCAATATTATTTTTAAAATCTATAGTATTTGTATATAGCTTTGTTTTGAAGGCTTCTAACATCTTAATTACTTCTGTAACTTCTTTTGAATTTCTATCAATCGTACTGATTAAATCACCAATACCTTCTTTTAGCCCTTCCTTATCTTTCTTTTGTACAGTGTCTATTAATGTGTCGTAATAATTATTAAATTGTTCATCATAATTTACAATATTACGTGCTGTCTTTTGAATTTTTGGCTTCGCTGTATCTAACCAATAATTCGCATGGATTCGAGACAGTTCCTGATTAAGATGAATATTTTTGATTAATTCTCCCCCTTCAGAACCTAAATCAATATTGGATAGGTTTACATTCGGCTGTTTAATCATTGTTTTTGCGTACAAATCCATTACAAGAATATGAGAACCTGTTTCAGCTAACGCTTTCTTCAGTCCTTCAGGTCCTAATGAATAATAATTCCCTATTTTCTGTTCTTGAACGATCCGTTCTTGCGCAAGCGCCTGAATAGTACCACTGTTAGTTGCGGTTATAACCGTTGCCAAAGTGGCCACGGTTAACAGCTTATATGAAAATTTCTTCAAATCTAATCTCCTCCTAATTTTTCGATAAAATATCAAAATTTATGAACCTGTTCTTCAAGTTGACTAATACCATTTTTTAATCGTCTTAATGTATCTTTTTGAGATAGATTGTTAGCAGTATCAGCATCAGTATTTAATTTTGTGATACTACTTTTTATTAAATTCAAATCTTCTTTATAGCGTTTCAATAGGTCAAGTTCTACATCCACTTGGCTAGCAAATGTATTCAAATCATGTTGCATAAGAAGAAGCATTGATTTTTGTAAATCTGCTATCGATAGTTTCGTTGTTAAATCATATAATTTTTGGTTTTGCTGCTCTAAATCATCTAAATATGCTCGTTGTTCTGCCTTTAGATTATTCACTTCAGCGAAGGTACTATATGTTTTTTTGATTTTTTCTGGGTCGATTACTTTCATAAGGTCATACTCTTTCGCTTTTGTAGCTGCTGCTGCTGCAATTTCACCTTTATTATTTTTCTCAATTGCTTCACGCGCTTCTTTTTTGGCAGCTTCAATCTCTAAGGCAGATTTACCCTTTTCTTTTGCTTCTTGCTCTGCTTTTTTCTCTGCTTCTAAAATAGTGTTGTTAATTTCTTTTCCTTTGTTATACGCTGCCGCCGCTGTTTGAGCAGCTGGTTCAATGATATCTTTTGAAAGACTATAGATCTCTTGGAATATTTTTAGTCCTTGTTCATTTAAAGCTCCTGGTAGAAATGCTATTTCTTGCAAATCATTTTGAATTGATTTTTTAGTATCTAGTAATTCACCTTTTAGCTTGTCTATCTTCCCTGTTCCTTCTAAACTAAGTACTTCCTGAGCTTTTGCCACATCAGTATCGAGATCTTTAAGCTTTTTATCAAGCTGTAATTGAAGATCTGTTAATTCATTAATTTGATATTGAACATTTTCTTGGTTTGTCATAACCATTTCTTGAAGGACATCCAGTCTATCCAAGAAACCTTCCTTATCTCCCTTATTATCTACATATTCTTTTAATGTTGGATAATAGCTATGAAATTTAGTGGCAAATCCTTTACTTTTTGAATTAATTAGAATTAACTTTGGATAGAGTTCCGATGTCCATTCTTTCATATCTTGTTTTATTAGGAATTGCTCTGTATTTAAAGCTGGTACTTCATCTAGCTGTACATTAGGGTTCATTAAAGATTGGTCTATATACATTTGGATTAATTTAGATTGTGCACCTAATTTTCTTAAAGATGAAGAAAGAATCATGTTCTCTTCCTGAATTTCTGCTTGAGCAACAGGCGTTGCAAAAGTATGTACAGGAATAACTCCTGTTGCAACAATGGATGTTATCATTAATCCTGTAATTAATTTCTTTTTCATTCTATTTACCTCCCTATATGATATTTTTCACAATAATTCATACGATTTTTTATACATTTTGAGCACCTCCAATTTACTTAAGTTTAGGAAACATTCTTCCTATTTCCTATGATGTAAATTTTAGCCATGTACACATTTTTAAGCAAATAACAGCGAAATAACCTATATTATGTACAGAATAGGTTATTTTCTGTTATTTTGATTCTAAAAAATAGATTAATATTAACATTATTCATATGAATGTGTCACAATAAAGCGAAATTCAGTTGTCAGACGACTAAATATTGACATATTTTTATTGATAATTGGGGAATAAGTGAATTGGAGTAATTCTTTAAAATTTTGACGTATTGATCCCGATAGGACTTTTCTGGTAACAGATATTAACTGTAGATGGCACCTTCTTAATTTTCATTACTGTGGGGTATCCTTGACTAGTAGTTACAACGCACTTTTGAGATTTTTCATGTTTCTAGATTGAAACGTAAAGAACCAATTGCTTATTAAAGATTGGCAATTGGTTCATAGATTAGATTTTGATTTGTTTAGTAGAAACTTATTAGCCCGACCTGAAAAGGTGTAGATTAAGATTGGACTTTCATCCAGCGCGCATTTCTTCCTTTTGAAATAAGTTTAATTTCACCTAATAATTGCAAATCAGTTAAAGCTTTACTAATTGTGCTTTCGGCTATATCTGGATAAATGCTTCGAATGCACTCTTTTGTAAAAGGTTGTTGTTGATTATGAATGAAATTCTGAATTCGCTCTACCTTAGTATGTTTACATATAGAATCCAGTACTCTGCTATGTAGATCTTTATAAGCCTCTAAAATAATCATTAAGAACTCTTTTAACCAGAAATTCATATTATGCCCATTACAGTACCAATTAACCGAAGATTTAAATATGGCTTCATAGTATTCGGTTTCTCTTTTTTTTATATATTCATCTAAACAAACATATTTTACAAATGTATGTCCGCTTTTTACTAATAGCAATTGGATGAACATAAGTGTTAATCTACCATTGCCCTGACTAAAAGGGATTATGCAATAAAGATTCAATATAAAACGAGCTATCAATATAAGTGTAGGTAACTCTTTTTTACGGTTTAATAAATTGTACTGGTTGCATAATTGTTCTACAGCCTGTGGAATATTTTCAGGTGGAAGAGGACGATAACAAATCGTGTGCATCCCTTTTTCAGGAATTCCTGGGATAGGAAATGGCTTTTGGCGCCATTTTGCACTGTCAGAGGTATTATAATGAATTAATTGAAAATGCAATTCTTGTATAGTATCCGGACTAATAGAAAAAGTGCAAGATTTTTTATGTACAAGAGTGAGTGTTTCATAATAACAATATATTGCATCTTCCGAAATTGATTGAGGTATCATATCGTCTAATATAAGCTCTTTTAATCGCTTATTTGAAACTTTTATATCCTCATAAACTGAAATATAGTTTTTTATGTATTGTAGGGGTATAGCTTTTTCAAGGCTAGTGAATATATCAGGTCTTTGCTCTTGATAAGCGGTCAACATACCTTTATATTCACTAATTTCACTGACTAAGTTTATTAGTTGTTGATCAATATTTATGTACTGATCTTCGAAAAAATTTCTCATTTTGTTCCTCCTGTTACTATCTCTTAATGCTCTATTACAATAATATTTTTTTGCTTTTTAGGAATTCCTAATGTTATTCTAGTATTACTATTCAAATAACATCCGGTTTAATAGAGCTTTTACTTTTTAAAGAAAGAGGACCGTAATTATAGACATTAGACATTATTAAATATCGGAATATTATCTTTTAAATGTACTGATATTTTTATTATTTTTGTGACATTTTTGTGTAACTTTCCAATATTTTTATTACGTTTGTTAATTATGTTATTTTTGTTAATATTGCTTTATTTTCGAATAGGATAACCATTATGGAGCTTTTAATACTTATATCATTCAACATTTCAATTAAAATCCTATTCATTGAATAATTTTTTCAAAATCATCGCCAACATTTTTTGTTAATAATTTAACCAATACCTTTAATATAATTTAACTCTCAATGTTAAATAATTTGAACGTATGAATGATTTATCAATTACATCAAAATAGTAGATTTATAAATTTGTTTCCTTTTCCTATGTAAATCAATTGGTAGCTGAACTTTTATTTATGTGTACTATCCTTTTTTAGCATTAAAATGAAAGAAACAAGCGGATACCATATGTTAATTAGACATGGGATCCGCTTGTTATTAATTCATTGAAATTTGCTGTAATCATAAAACAATATCACCGGTTAAATGCGTAACATCGATCTTAATCAAAACAAAAAGCACTCTTGGTTTTGATTAAGATAATTGTATCAAAACCAAGAGTGCCGCTTTATGCCAAAATTGTACCTTGATGAAGTTCGACAATCTATTTTATTTATGCTATCTCTTTGCTTTTTGAAGATACATTTGATAATCTGCCACATTCAATAATTGCTTTGCTGTAGCCCCATCTTGTGGGAAACGCGCACAGCCAATACTTGCTGAAATCACAATTTGCTGTTCCTCAATGATAAACGGCTCCCGTAATAACTCGTGTACTTTTTCTGTATACGGTTCAACTTCATTTGCCGTGGTCATATGTTCAACTAATAACACAAATTCATCTCCGCCAAGACGTGCCCAAACTTCCTGCTTTTGAGAAAATTGATTGCACCGTTCCGCAAACATTTGTAGTAATAAATCTCCCTGTAGATGTCCATACTGATCATTTACAGCTTTAAAGCCATTCAAATCTATGAAAAATAGGGAAAATACCTTATCCTCTTCTTCGATTAAACGCTCTAAACGGTCCAACACAAATTTACGATTCGGTAAATTCGTTAAACTATCATAATAAACAAAGTACTCCAAGTTTTTGGAAAGATCAATCGAACTTTTTAAATACTTATTTAAGTTTTGAATGCGCTTATAGTGATTAGATACATCATAAAGTTCTATCATTAAATGCGATGTATGCTCTATTTGTATATGTTGAATTAAAATATTTTGACGAGTTGGCTTCATCTTTGCACACTTATTTTCCACAAAATATTGATGCATTGCTGCTGAGCAAAAGCTTTTTTGTTTATCCAACAAAGCCTTTTCAAACATATAGGCATAAATCTTTTTATCAAAACGTGGAACAACTGTTGTGATCGGTAAACCTTTAACCTCTTCTTCACTTTTACCTGTGTACTTGATTAACCATTTATTCCATAATTGAATGTTCAATTGCTCATCCAATAAAATAATGCCATTATCTAGCTGATTGACGATCGCTACATATAAATCATTCATCCAAATCCCTACTAATCTCGTCCACTTTTTGAATTAAAAATTCGATTGATTCTAATGAGAACTTAATTAAAATTATGCCTAGCACCTTTGAATTATCCACATCAAAACTTACATAAAGTAATAATACATTGCTATCCCCGGAGCTAGTAAGTGTTTTATAAAACTCTCCTTCATTATGTAAAATTACCTGTGGCACATCATACTCTAGCTTCATCTCCAGCAGGCTTCCCATACCACCCATAATGGAATTTAGAATGATATTGCCAATTTCCTTTACAACATCAAAATCCTCATCATTAAATGAAAGCTCTTCATCCTCTTCTGTATATTCTTCCCCTAAGCAAAGCGCGGTTAAATATTTAATTTGCTCTGCCGGAAAAATAAAATCTGCTCTACCAGAAAAGACATTACCAAACTTTAAAGAGGTAGATAGTACTGTACCATTTATTACAGGAGTCAGCTCTTCTTGCTTGCCAGACTTTAATTCTTGTAACCCTAGTAACGTTATCTCTGGTACTGACAAAAAAATTCTTTTTTGAAGAATTTCTGATAATAAGTTAGCTGCCTCGCCGACAAATACATTATACAGCTCTTTCAATATATCCTCTTGTGTTGTTGTCAACAACTAAATCACCCTTCTATCAATAATTCTATCTCCTTCAGTTTCGCAACATTTATCGGTTTATTAATAAATGCTACCGCTCCAGCAGATAAAACCTCATCACGAACCGCCAATTGCACATCAGCTGAAAGCACGATAATTTTAGCCGTTGGGTATTTCTCTAATAATTGTCTAATTGCCTCTTGTCCACTCATCTTAGGCATTAATAAATCCATAAATACAAGGTCAGGTAGAAGGGTTGCAAATACTTCAATACCTTCAACACCATCATTTGCTGTTTCATAAACAGCATCAGGGTAAATAGATTTTAATGTTTGTATTGTTGTTTTTTGAGAAAACACGGAATCATCTACTACAAGTACTTTCATAAAAAATTTATCCTCCGCTATTAAATCATGTTTCTTAAAATAATATCACAATTATTCTTTATTTGAAAAATATTTGACTAGTTCTCTAAATGTTGGTGAATTTTATATAAAAAGTTTTTTCACTATGATTCCTCTTCCTCATTTTAATAGTTTTTTGCTAACTAGGGTGTTTGAACACCTGTACCTGTCGCTACGCTTTCGGTACAGAAAACATTTGCTGAAAGAAGTTAAATGAACTTAATTAAGCTTGATAGATAAGGAAATAGAAAAGCGTATTTTGAATTAATCAAAACACGCTTTTTCTATACTCAATTGAATCTTCCTTTTATTATCATGCGCCTTAAAGAAGCGTTCCTTTAGATGTCGTACAATTCTTTACAGTCTCGCTAATCTGCCATAAAACATCAATCAGTCGTATACTGTCGCTACGAAAACACTTGTAACTGCCGTTTCACTTACGTTACATAAAACACTTGTAACTGCCGTTTCACTTACGTTACATAAAACACTTGCTGAGAGAAGTTAAATCTACACTGCAAACGATTTACTGTAAAATAATAGTTTTAGCTCGATCTTCATTGACAGTATAAAGGAAGAAGTTTAATGTAATATCTTTATCCTTAATATTTTTAAATGTTTCTACTTGTTTATGTGTTCTTAACACTCCATCATTAGAACGAGTTTCAGCAAAGATTCTTTGGCCATTCTGATAAATAACATTTTGTGTGATACCACCAAATTGCTCGTTCTTACTTTCTGATTCAACAATTAAATCATTACCATTAGAATAGTAGGTAACATCAATTGGATACCCGTTTAATTCTGTTTTTATAGTCTTTGGCACATCAGAAATATTTGTTAGCTCTACTTTGTCTTGCTTTTTAGCTTCATAAGAAACCTTCACATCATTTAAAGTAAGTGAAATTTCTTTATCTGTAATATCCTTTATCAGCCCCTGTGTTTCAAAGGAAATATAATCTGTATAATAATCTCCCAATAATTCTTGCTCACCAATTCGTAATTTAAACTGACGATAATTGAAATGAGCTATATTAGAGTTAGAATCTGTATATTTTTCATCAAAATAAAGCTTCATATTACTCGGTGTAATGACAAGCTCATTAAATTGAAGTTGCTGAGAGCCTATCTCAATTTTTTCGTCTATATCCATAACAAAAGTAGACTTTTTAGCAAGATCCTGATTGTATTGGAAATCTAGGTTCCACGTTTCTGGTTTATAACTTACTGTATCAGTATAACTTAAAAATACGCCTAATTTTTCTACCTCTTCTTTTTGTATCTCTAGTGAATCACTTCTTTTAATGACATTTGCTTGAGGACGTTTATGAGTGACGCCAAAACTCGCAATGGTTTCATCTTGAATTTTATAAGATACATATGCGTCTTCTATGTTATTGGTCTCTTCCAGGTCAATAAGATAATCCAATGTATATTGTCCGTTTTGATATCCATTTGAAGTGAATTCTATTTGTGATATTCCATCTTGATTAATAGTAATCTTTTCAGGGAACGCGTTCGATTGAACTACATTTTTTAACTCTACACTTTTCTGCTGTATCTCCTTTACACCACCAAGTTGAAGTGTAACATCGCTGTTGTGTGGGATTTCCTCATCTGTTTTTAGAATGCCTACTAATTGATCTGTTTCCTGATTATATACTGCGTTAGCCTCCATCTTTATTTCTTTGCCGTCACTTATTTTGAGTAATGCTTGTTCGAAGTCTGCATAATCTATTGGAAAATCGTGATCAATATCTAAGCTAAAGTTAATAGTTGTCCCATTTTGATCTGAAATTACATTATGAATATTTAATACACCAGCTTCGTTTTCTACAGTTTTATTGACTTCCTGTCCAAATCCATTTTCTAAAGAAGTAATAACGCCTGTTCTATTCATATTTCGCATCCAGTCCAAGATTTCTGTTGTATATTTAGCAAATACAGGTGTGGCTGATAAAACAATTGTAAACAAAATGGCAGTTAATATAACTTGTGGTTTATAGCTATGTTTTTTAGTTTTATAATTATGATTTTGTTGTTTACGAACGATTTTATTCCACATTTCATTCTCATTAGGATAATCTACTTGATCGCTCTTCACTTTTTCTTTTATTAAATCTTCCATATTACTCACGATGATCCCTCCATTCAAATAATAAATTTTCATCTACTTGGATAAACTTTTTCGTTAATTTTTTACCTTTAAAAAGCCTCGATTTAACCGTCCCCTCAGGGATTTTTAAAATTTCAGCAATTTCTCTATCTTTACAATCATGCACATATTTCAATACCATTACCTTCCGTATACGAACAGGCAGTTTGTTCATTAAATCGACTAACTCACTTTTATTTTCATTGAGCTGTATTGTTCGCTCAATATTTTGGGTATTGTCAACTCCTATAAATGATAGGAAATCAAAATTTTCTTTTAAAAGCAGTCTGTTCATTTTCTTTAAATAATTTCGAGACATATTCATAGCAATACTAAGTAACCAAGATTTTTGATTTTGTATAGCTCGAAAATCTTCACTCAAAGCTTTTGCAAATACATCCTGACATAGATCCTCTGCATCGTATTTATTTTGAAGCATGTAATAGCAAGCTCTGAAGACGTCTTTATAATATGTTTGAAACAAAACCCTCTCATCGCTAATTTGTTCCACAATCCCACCTCCTTTTCCGTTTTCTACACAAGTAACAATTTAGCATTATAAATAGTTCATTTTTTTAAAAAAACTTTTACAAGGTTTCGTTAAATGATCAAGAAATTCACAAAACGTTCTTATCGAACTTAATTTCAAATCAACATGAGGAACGGATACAAGAAAAATCAGGCCTTAACGCCCATTGAATATGAGAATCAAGCGGTCTAAAAAGTGTTTATGTGTGTCTCAATGATTGGAAGTTTGACACAGCCTTTTAATATTTATGATGGTCAAAGGTTTTAAATTGTAGTTAATTTTACGAATTGTTTTTCGCACCCGGTGCAGGTCACTTCTTTATTTCAACGTGTTCAATCCCAATAATTAAATCATACGTCTAAAAAAGATTGTTTTTTGTCTTTGAATGGCTATTCATTTCTATTAAAATTCAAAGAAATCAATTTAAAATATCGCAATCTAATTTCTTTATTCTATAAATAATTTTATTTATAATAAAGAATACCATTATATAGAAACGAGGTCTTTGCTTTGAATGAACTAAAAAAAGTAAAAATATCGAAGCAACGTCAGATGACGATTCCGAAAGTTTATTTCGATGCATTACAAATGGAGGAAGAAGTAACAGTTGAATTAGTCGATGATGGGCTGCTCATTAAACCGGTTCATAAAGTACCTGATGATTTTGCGGAGCAACTGTTGGCGAGTTTAATCGAAAAAGGTTTCAGCGGGCAAGAATTATTGGAGAAATTTAAAGAAGCGACAAACAATACTGGATGGACAACTTTTCGTGCGTTAAATGATGATGACACTATATAAATAGAAGAAACTCCAATTAAACGTGAAGGGGCGATTTCAATGAATGATGTACTTCGTGTCGTGCAAGAGAAAAAAGCTTTATTAAACAAGAAACGTCCTTTACCACCCTATACTCTAAAGAGCTTACGTGAGAAGCTACTAGTGGAATGGACATATAATTCCAATGCGATTGAAGGCAATACACTCACGATGAACGAAACAAAAGTCGTTTTGGAAGGTATTACAGTAGGTGGGAAAACGATGCAAGAGCATTTAGAAGTTATAAACCACCGTGATGCGATTGCATATGTTGAGGAAATTGTGCATAAAGAAGAAGCCCTATCCGAATGGCAGATCAAAAATCTACATCGTCTTGTCCTAAAAGGAATAGATGACCACTATGCTGACATATACCGCGATCAACAAGTCTTTATTTCTGGGGCAGCCCATGTACCCCCTGCTCCTTACCTCATTCAAGAAGAGATGGAGAAAATGATGCAGTGGTATGAAACAGAAGGACAAACCTGCATCCAGTTGAGCGTGGGGCGATGTTACATGCCATTTTTGTAGGGATTCATCCATTTATTGATGGCAATGGTCGTACAGCACGCCTTTTGCTCAACTTAGAATTGATGAAGGATGGATTCCCCCCTGTTGTCATTAAGGTTGTTAATCGTTTATCCTATTATGATGCGTTAGATAAGGCACATACACAAAAGGACTATCACGATTTTATCAAACTTGTTGCAATCGAAGTGGAAGATTCGTTAGTACTTGAGTGTGATAAAAGATGACTAATAGTAGCTTAGAAATGATAGAGAGTCTACGTCAAAAGCTTATATTCTAAAGAAGAAACTCATACTAAATTGGTCATGATGACATGGAAACAATTCATATTGCTATCGATTCTGACAGTATTATTAGTAACTCTATTGAGACTCCCACCCCTAAAGGGACAAGCTGACTAATGTCAGTGGGATTCCTGAGTAACTAAGCGTTCGCAGTCCATTTCTGTTTTGAACAGCTCTCAAGATTGGGGTATCCCATTACCCCTCCCTATCCAGTGCATATAGCAGATAGGGCTACGCTACTTTTACCATAACGTATAGTTGGTTTCGTTCGATGTGTTTTAGCGTCTTTTTCTTGACGACACATATTGTTTTACCGATAGCATGAATTAGGCTATCGAACCATATACAATATCCAATTTTCAATGAACGAGCGTGTTTTAAAGACTTTTACTTGTCTATACATGAAGGATAACACCCTTTCAGACAATTAAGGTAGCAAAAGCTATCTCTTGTCTGACCTCACTTTCATCCCTATGTCTAAAGACGGGCTACACCCTGCATGGGCTTTCTCGTTCGGAAAATCTGTAAAGGCAATCAATCGAAATGGCGTATCGGCAACAAGTGGGGCAAACAAAATGCACGAGGATATGAAGGACAAGCAGAAGTGTTGGCTTCACTCGTGCTTGAATGCTCCACGCTTGATATCGATAATTGTTCCTAACATCATCTTAACAAAAACTCACTACTGTTGCTTAACTAAACTGCACCGTTAGCCATCCATGAGGCGCAAAAATCAGCTCTTCACCACAGAAAATGAAAGATGATTAAGTTCTTTCATGGGAGTTCAATAAAAAAGAGCTGCCTGTGCAACTCAATGATCTTAAATAACATTTCTTTCATTTAAAACCTCAAAAAAGTTTAGGAACAACTCCTAAGCCTTTCTATTATTGAGTAATGCTTGATTTGAAATCAGATTTTTTTAATGGCTAATTTCACTAAATTTCTCGTTATGACATACTTCAATCATTCTCGTGGGCAATGGCATTTAAAAAAGCTGCCGCCTGTAAAATACAGACAGCAACTTCAACTAGAGTAGCTGTTATGATCTATGCAGCTACAGTAAATATTTTAATTTTCTATTAGTTTTTTTGGCATACTCATTTTTTGAGATGCTTCTTTTTTAAAAATTTCGTAACTAATAAACAGCGATTGGCCCATAAGGACCTTCGATAATTTCTATTTTTGTTTCGAAAATATCTGTCAAAATCTTCGAATCCATAACCTCTTCTACTGTTCCAAAAGCGGCAATTTGTCCATCTTTCATAGCACAAATTCTATCAGAATATTTGGCTGCAAAATTTATATCATGCATAACAGTCAGAATTGTTCTTCCAAATTCATTAGCCGCACGTCTCAGATGCTCCATCATTTGAACAGAACGAGCAACATCAAGGTTGTTCAGAGGCTCGTCCAAAAGTACATATTCAGTCTCTTGGCATAAAACCATTGCTACATATGCCCTTTGTCTTTGACCACCTGAAAGCTCATCTAAATATCGATCTTCTAAATCAGTCAAGTCTAAAAAATCGATATATTTAGAAATAATAGCCTCATCTTCTTTTGTTAATCTTCCCTTTGAATAAGGAAATCGTCCAAATCCAACTAGTTGTCTAATAGTAAGCCTAGTTACAAAATGATTTTCTTGTCGTAATATAGTCAAAATTTTTGCTAAGTCTTTTGATTTAGATCCAGAAATATCCATATCAGCTACTTGAATTTGACCTTCCTCTATATCCAAAAGTCTTCCAATCATCAAAAGTGTCGTAGATTTTCCAGCACCATTTGGACCAATTAAAGAAGTAAAACCCGCTTTTGGTATTTCAATATTCAAAGGTCCTATTTTTACCTTATCAGTATAGAACTTTTTAACATTATCAATTTTTATCATAAAGCCCTCTTCCTTAAAACTACAGTTAAAAATATTATTCCACCAAATAATTCGATAATAACTGAAACTACACCTTGAGCATGGAATACATGATACATCAAAAAGTATGCACCCGTTATTATCAAAAATCCTATAGCAAGAGCCATTGGAAAAATATATCTATGATCATAAGTTGACGCCGCCTGATAGCTCAAAGTCGCTACTAGAAAGCCATAGAAAGTAAGTGGTCCAATCAAAGCTGTTGAAATTGACATCAAAATAGCAACTAATACAAGCGTATAAATTACACTAGATTGATATTTAACTCCAAAAGAAGTAGCAACATCCTTTCCTAGTGACAATATATTTAGATTCTTAGAATGAGCAAGAAGTAGTAATGCTACAATTATTACTATAGGAATTACAATAGGAAAATATGCAGAATCTGCATTGTTAACAGAACCAAACAATCTTGCCTGTAAAATATCAAATTCAGAAGGCGCAAGTAGTCTTCTCATGAAAGTTGACACAGAATTTAGTCCAGTGCCCATAATAATTCCAACTAAAAGCATAAGTTGCAAGTTCCCATATTTACCAGAAAGCAGCCATCCATAAAGGATCAAACTCATCAAGACCATAACAACAACTTGAAATAAAAATGATCCAATTCCACTAAAATTTATCAATGCACTAGCACCAAAGAAAAATATTGTACTAGTATGAATTGTTGAGTAAAGTGCTTCGAAACCTAAAAGCGAAGGAGTTATAATCCTATTATTCGTAATCGTTTGGAAAGCAACCGTCGACAAACTCTGACAAACTGCAGCAATAATCATTGCAACAAGAGCTACTATCCTTCTCATAACAACTGGGATAAAAGAAGGTGAATCTACTGGAACTGGATTGTTATAAACTAAAAGTCCATATGAAGAAAGGATGCCCAAAGCAATCAATGTTATTAGCAAAATCCAATAACGTCTTTCTTCCTTCTTAGAACGAAAAGCCCTAGCTGATCTATTATCATTATGAAGGCTAGAATCGATTTCGACATTTTCTTTATTTCTATCTTCCAATGTGTTCATCGGTGCCTCCTTGGTTTTCTTTGTCTCAATAAAATAGTAATAAACACGACTGACCCCACTGTTCCAAGTATTAAAGAAACAGGTACTTCAAAAGGCATTATAATTGTTCGAGAAATTATGTCACAGGCAGTTATAGTCCCCATTCCTATCACACATACCCAAGGTAAATTACTCCTAAGATCATCGCCTCTAAACATTGAAACAATGTTTGGTACAATTAAACCCAAGAAAGGTAAGTTTCCAATAACAGCTGCAACAATTCCAACTGCAAAAGAAATGAGAACAGTCCCAAAAAGAACAATCCTGTTGTAATTAACACCAAGGCTTGTTGCGATATCTTCTCCTAGTCCAGCTAAAGTCAATCTATTAGCATAAATAAAAATAAGCAAAGTAACGATAACAATTAGCCATAAATATTCATACCTTCCCACCTGAACAGCCGCAAAAGAACCTACAAACCAAGTTTCAATACTTTGCGTCATTTGAAAAAAGAGTCCCATAAAAGTGGACACTGCAGAAATAACTGCTCCAAGCATCAATCCAATAATCGGGACAATTAAAGACGAGCGAAGTTTAACTCTTCTTAAAAATAAAAAGAAAATCATAGTTCCTATAAAAGAAAAAATGATTGCACCAGTCATTCTTAGTACTAAAGTCGGAGCAGGAAATAATAAATAAACAAAAAGCAGCCCTAAACCTGACCATTCAATAGTCCCTGTTGTAGTAGGTTCAACAAAACGATTCTGTGTGATCAGTTGCATTACGAGTCCTGCCATTGACATTGCAGCTCCAGTAAGCATTAGTGCAGCTGTTCTCGGAACACGAGTTATGAAAAACATCTCCATTCCATCCTCTTGTCCACGTATATCATACACTCCAGTAAACAGTGATATAATGCCTAAAATAATAACAACTATAATCGCTAATATAAAAGGTTTTGTCCATATCTTATTGTAGTTATAAAACTGGGGTTGAGAATTTATCTCAACCCTAGAAGTTACATTTTTCAGCACTATTTTATACTCCTTTACACTACTTAGCTTTAGCTAAAGTATTTGCAAGGTTTTCAAACAACTCTATATAAGTCTGAATTGATTCATTTGTGTAAGTATCTGCTGGTGCATAAACAATATGTTTTTTAGAAACAGCAGTTGTTTTTTGAAGAGCAGGTGAGTTTGCAATAACATCCTGAGCAGGAACTGAATCTTCTTCACCAGATATTGCAGCATCACGATCTAATACGAAAAGCCAATCAGGATTACTTTGTGCAATTGCTTCAACAGAAACTTCATCACCTTTATGATCTGAAGTAGAATCGGCAACTTCTAATGCTGGTGCCCAATCGAAAATTTCATACATTGGTCCCCAAACACGTCCAGAATGAGGAGCTGAAAAACCAATATCCCCACCACCAACGATAACACTCATCACTTTATCTGTTCCATTATAAGCAGATTTAGCATCTTCGATAACTTTATCAAAATCAGCTACCACTTGTTTAGCTTCTTCATTTTTATCGAAAATTTTTCCTAAAGCAATTGTAGAATCTTTAAGTCCATTTACTAAGTTTTCCCCAGGCGTAGCAGCTTCCTCAGAAACATCTACATTAAGATCAATAACAACTGCATTTGGCACTAATTTTTTGATCTCTTCGTAATAGCCAGCAAATCTTTGGCCGATAATTACAAGTTCAGGGTTTGCAGCTGCTATAATTTCAAGATTTGGTTCGCGGTGATTTCCAATATTTTTAACTGAATCGTCCTTTACATATGGTGAATCCGCAGGCATTACATCCTTTGGAACAGCCACTAAGTCAATTTTCCAATCAGCTAAAGTTTCAAAAGTTCTATTATCCAAAGCAACTACATTCTTTGGATTTACAGGAACAGTAACAGTTCCATGGGCATCAGTGATTTCAACCGTCGCAGGTTTAGCAACCTCTTTACTTCCATTATCTTCATTAGACTTTGACTCTTGGTTAGATTTATTACTTGAATCTGAACAAGCTACTAACATCAATGTCAAAACTGCGATAATACCAACAAATTTTAAAAACATAGATTTCTTCATACATATACTCCTTATGTAATTTATTTTGAGAATGATGAATTCTATAGATTGAATTGGATAGTAATTGCTACCCTCTCAATTGCTATTGATAATCATTTTCATTTAGTCGTTCTGTGGAATAGTATAGTCTTTAATTCTGTGAAAATCCTGTGAAAGATATAAGTTTATAAAAAAAGTTGCTTTCAAGCATAGATTGGCTACAAAAAGTAATACGTGAAGTATTCTTTTTATAGTTTCCATCTCTTTAAAATATCTTTTAGAAACTGTTTGGTTATCAGATTTAATAGAACAAAAAAAACGAGCAAAACTGGTTGAAACTGTTTTACTCGTTTTTTTTCGATTATGTTTAATATTGATTACTGTGACAAATTGTACTTGACCTATTATCTTATTTTTACTAGTCAATCATTGAATAGCCCCTGCCATGGATTGTTTGAATATATCTGTCTTTCTTCTCGCACTTTAGCTTTTTTCTTAAATACCCAATATATAAATCCACTACATTTGGATTGACTGCTACGTCATATCCCCAAACCTGGTTCAAAAGCATTTCACGGCTCAATATTGTATTTTTATTCTTGATTAAAAATACAAGTAAATCATACTCGCGCTTAGTAAGCGGGAGATTTTCACCACCTTTTGTCATAATATTGCGGGATGCATCCACGAAGAGATCTTTAAACCGAAAGTAATCAGTCTCGATTGGCTGGATTCTGTCCCCTCTTCTTAAAATAACTTTTATCCTTGCTACTAATTCTTCTTTCACAAATGGTTTTCTTATATAATCATCTGCTCCTGCTTGTAATCCTGCTATGCAGTCCTTGCTGGACACATTGTCGGTCACAATGATTATTGGGGTCGTTTTAACGGCCCGTATTTGTCTGCAAATTTCCGGTCCAGATATACTTAACGAATCCCAATCCAATATGATAATATCCCAATCTTGCTCAAATACTATATTTAAACCTTTATTTTCATTGTGAAGTGTTAAAATGAAATAGCCTTCTTGCTTTAAACCGCTTCCGATTTTCTTTGCTAAAGACCGTTCATTCTTAATTACCAACACCTGCTTCACCTATGGTTCACCTCTACTTCATTACATAAAATAATTTATCACAAAAAAGAATATCTGATATATACATCTTAAATTTCTAAAAAACTATTATAACAACTCATAAGTATAAATTTGGTATAATTTACAACAAATATGTATAAAATACATTGGATATGGTTAAACGGCGCGACACCACACTCATTTGTGTATTAGGTATCTTCATGCTGGCATAAATTAATCAAATAACACCTAGAATGCGAATAGGTGGACATGTGGATTCTAGTCTACTTCCACAATAACGATAATGATTATCATTGTCAATTAAAATCAGATCCATCTGTACTACTGGTGGTATAATCTGTATGTACCAAGTGGTCTGCTTCCTCTTTTATCCATAAGTATTTCCCCTGGAAATAACTATTTTCATATTACACCGCTTTTATTTTATTAATACTTTTTCAATTATCAATCCATACTGCCTTTCACCTAGGTCAAAATATTGTAGCAAAAATTTATAACTTTCTTCATATTGCTTTATCTCACTAAAGATTTCCGTACACTTCTTATTCAATTTGGCAACAACAGCTTCAATATCTTCAACAGTAAATGCAATATGTCGGGTACGCAGTGTATTTGCAAAGGGTTGCTGAATATCTTTTTCATCTGACGGTGTATAAAATTTGATGAGCTCTATCCATGTCTGACCGTCAGCCGTTCCCAATCCTACACACGCTACTTTAACGTCATTAAGCCCAACTGCATATCCCATTAACTCTCCTTCCATTCCCCTTTCACCTCAAGTCCAAAATCGAGAAAAAACGCTTTTAGGGCAGAGAGATCATTTACGATTACACCTACATGATCTATTCTTTGGATCTTTAAATTTCATACCTCCATTGTTTCTGTTATTTTGCAATATCACCTAGATACTAAAACTCCCTTTTTGAAGTCGTTTTACAAAACAATCCATTCCATCCAATAAAACTATCACGCTCGTTAAGCCAGTTATAAAACGGTACTGGACGCTCACTATTTGCTGTTTCTTCTATAGATGATGAATTAATCGACTTCTTATCTAAACGCTCAACAGCCTTCTTGCTGGTACACGCATTTATATGCCGTGCCTCAAGATGATTTGTCACCAAAAAAGACAGATTTACAAAAGAAATTTGCCATATTTTCATTTTATCTACCCTTATTCTCTATACATGGTGGGGAAAATTGGACCATCCATCACGGATTGAACCTATGTTCTCTTCTTTAATTTTAAAACTTATTTTAAAATAATTAACTTTTTTCAATGGTAAATCGTCTAATTATTAGTAACAACTAATTTTTAAAATACAAGGAGAAATAAAAATGAAAAAACCGATTAAAAAAACTTGGATGATTGCTTCTGCACTTACTATAGGAATGGCTGTTCTAACGCCACTGCAAGCAGGCGCTACATCTGCTGAAAAACAATCGAAGCATCAGTTCAAAAGGAACAACAAATTAAAGGGACTATTAAAGACATCTCCTTCGATGGTATAGACATTAAAGGAATAGATGGCAAAAATTATTTCATCAATTTAAATAATTTTTCTACAGAACAACTAGAAAAAATGAACTTAGTTGAAGGACAGGAAATTTCTGTTGAAGGTAGCGTTGTAGAAAATTATAATGGCTTCTATACATTTGAAGATGAATCTATTTGATTTGTTGTACTATTTTTATATACCTTTAATCAAAAAACTATTCTAATTACTCACACTTTATATACAAATCGCGCTTTTCATTACTGGAAAATAATAAATGATCTATTGGTTGTCCTGAAGTATAATTAGCTAGGTTTTTGTTTTACAACTGCAACAACAAGAAGTTAGGAGAGAATTCCATAAAAAAAACAGTATTAACATTCACACTTGCAGCATCAGTTCTTGCATTAGGCGCTTGTAATAATGATTCCGCAACTAATGACGAAGTAATCGCTACTTCTAAAGTTGGAGATATCACTCAAAATGATTTATATGAAGAAATGAAAGCATCTATAGGAGATCAAGCATTTCAATTTCTAATGATTAAAAAAGTACTTTCAGGGAAATATAAAGTGACAGAAGATGAAGTAAACGCTCAATTAGAAGCTGACAAAAAGCAATTAGGCGATAACTTCGAAACCGTCATTGCACAACAAGGAGATACAGAATCTTCGTACAAAAAATCCCTAGAACTTAAATTGATGCAAGAAAAGGCATTAGTTGAAGATGTGGAAGTAACAGATGATGAAATTAAAGCTGAATACGAAAAAACCAAAAATGAAATCCAAGCTCGTCATATAGTAGTAAAAGATGAAGAGACTGCTAAAAAGGTGAAAGCGGAACTTGAATCTGGAAAAGATTTTGCAAAAGTTGCAAAAGAGTATTCTATTGAACAAGCGGCACAAACAACTGGTGGGGATTTAGGTTGGTTTAACAAAGCAACTAATATGGATCAACAGTTTTTAGAAGGTGCTTTCGCATTGAAAAAAAACGTTATCAGCGATCCGATTCAATCTAGCTTTGGCTATCATATCATCGAAGTGACGGACAAGCGTGAGATTAAAGAATCATACGAAGATAAAAAAGCCGAGCTTGAAAAGCAATTAAAGCTAGCAAAAGCGGATACTTCAACGCTATTAACAAAAGTAGCGAAAATGATGAAAGATGCTGATATCAAGATTAAAGATGAAGATTTAAAAACAGCGTTAGATAAGTTTTTAGCTTCTGCTGAAACAGATACAACGACTGAAGATGCAGATACATCAACAGAAGAAAGTAAATAATTATCCATACAAAAGCGTAAGGGCATAAGCCTTTACGCTTTTTGTATGCTTTAAGAAATAATAAAATCTATTGCATGTGGATTATTCTTCTTCCAGGCTCCACCGCCTTGCTTCTGCGCAAGCTCGAACAAAATCGCTTGTGGTGGCTTAAAAGCTGCCTCCTTGCTTTTGATGTTATTTCAAATGTAGGTTTATAAAACGAACGGTTTTCTAATGAGAATAAAAGTTCAGTAAACTCTCCAGTATTTGTTTTGTCTAATGCAATCTGGATCTTTAATCCTTGTCCGAACAGTATGTATCTTCTCCTATTTCCTAAGTAATCCAGTTAGTCAGCATAGTCATCCAATTTTTCTTTTTAAATAACAAGGTCTGAATAAATTCCCTCTAATTTTCTCAACCACACACCCAAAAAAATGTTTTTTTTAGAGCATAGACTCAAAACGTTTGTTTCGAGATAAAATTGAACTAGTTTACTTACTTATCAAAAGGTATATTTTGCTGCATAAATACAAACTTAGGCTTTTGTATAAATGAAAGCTCTAACTATTCCAATAGAACGGTCCTCTAATATTATACATATCATTACACATCAGGGATTTACATCACAAAAGTTCCTATAGGGATATTGGTATTCCATTTTATTCACAAACTATAACTTTTCCCCCATTTCACACGTCTAATAGTAGTATACAATTTGAAAATGTTAAAAAGGAGCTTCTTTACACATGAAAACAAGAAATACATTTCAACATGAAGAGGTGTTTGTTCAGTTTATTCGTGAACAGAAAGAACGATTTTATCTGCTCGCGTATAACTATACGAAAAATGAACAGGACGCACTAGATGTTGTACAAGACAGTATTCAAAAAGCAATGCTTTCTCTAGATCGACTAGAAAATGTCGAGTATCTGAAAAGCTTTTTTTATAAAACCTTGGTACGTACAGCCATTGATTTTTTACGCAAGCATAAACGTTTACAGGTGACAGACGATGATACATTGCAATATTTAACACCTGCTCAAGAGGATGTCTATGAAAATGTTGATTTAGAACATGCGTTGGACGAGTTACCCCAAATATATCGCGAAGTTGTCATTTTACACTATTTCGAAGATTTAAAGCTCGCTGATGTTGCTAATATCCTGAATATTAAGCTGAGTACTGCCAAAGCTCGTCTTTATAAATCGTTAAAACTCTTGAAAATACAACTACAAGATGTGAAGGGAGAAACAGCACATGGATGAAAAATTAAAAGAATTAGAAAAGCAATATAATGAAATACCTATCCCAAAGGAGCTTGATTTTGTGGTTGAAAATGCACTTAAGCAAGGTAAAAAGAAGAAAAAAAATCGAGCACCTCAATGGTTACTTGGATCTGCTGCGGCTGCTATGCTTTTAACAGCTGGTTTAAATGTCAGTCCTGCAATGGCACGTACACTTTCTGAAATTCCAGTAGTTGGTAGTGTTGTCACGGTATTAACATGGACTGAATATGAAGTAGCTGAAGACACATACGATGCAAACATTAAAGTACCTTCTATTGAAAACCTAGAAAATAAAGAACTTTCAAATGCTTTAAATGAAAAATATCGTTCAGAAGGTAAGGCTCTATTTGATAAATTTATTCCTGATGTTGGTGTTATAAAAACAAATGGAGGTGGTGTTTTAGGTGTTGATAGCGGCTATGAAGTGAAAACAGATAATGACCAAATCTTATCAATCGGTCGCTATACGACCACTACAATTGCATCGTCTTCTACAGTTATGCACTATGACACAATTGATAAAAAAAATGAAATTCTAATTACATTACCAATGCTATTTAAAGATGACAATTATATTAAAACTATCAGTGAAAACATTAAGGACCAAATGCGGGAACAAATGGCTATACCTAACTCAAGAAAAGTGTACTGGGTAAAAGATGCAGGTCTTTCAGATGAAGAATTTATGGACAATGACTTTTCATCCATTAACGCAGACCAGCAATTTTATATTTCTGATAAAGGTAAACTTGTTATCTCCTTCGATGAATATGAAATAGCGCCTGGCTATATGGGTGTAGTGGAATTCGAAATCCCAACCGATGTCATAAAAAATGATCTTGTAAGTACTAAATATGTTCATTAAATTGGAGTAGAGAATTGCAATTTTTAGATAAAAAACATTCTTTAATAAGAGTATACTTTGAATTACTAAATATACCAATAAAATAAAAGAAAAAAAGTCCAGGCTCAAAATTAATTGAGTACCGATAATGCTATTGGTGGCGGTACTGCAACTTTAACAGCTTTAGGACAAATAACAGCGATCTTTGTTGGTGGAGGAACAATCATTCCCTGGGCATTAATCCCGGCTGCTACCATTTGTAATGTTAGCCCCTTCGAGCTTGCGAGGCGTAATTTATTACCCGTGGCGATTGGTCTTGTGGTTACAACCATTGTGGCGGTGTTTTTAATATAACATTGTAAAAGCGGGGAACTCTTTTAGTAGTTTCTCGCTTTTACATCTTCCATACAACCCCATGGTATAATTTAACTATACCAATTTAAAAGGGAGATGACTTCAATGAAAGTTTCCTATTGGCGTGGCGAAAACATACGATTGAGGGCGCCCAACACTGAGGACATTCATATATTTGAAAATTTAGATGATGACATACTTAAAAACCTTGATTCAATCGCTTTTCCTCGGACAAATCAGCAAATTGAAGAATGGATCAATGAAATATCACAAGGGGCATCTACAGAGAGTGATGATTTTTACTGGATTGCTGAAGATGCTTCGAACAATGTCGTGGGGACAATTGAGGTTTCTGGATGTGATGCAAAGAATGGGACATTTGATTATGCTATAACGATATTTCCTTCACATAGAGGAAAAGGATATGCAAAAGATATGATTTTAACAATCTTAAAGCATTATTTCTTTGAACTTCGCTATCAGAAAGCAACCATTTGTGTTTACTCCTTTAATGCATCTTCTATAGCTCTACATAAAAAACTTCGATTTGTTGAGGAAGGCCGGTTAAGAAATATGATTTATACAAATGGTACCTTTTATGACGAGGTCTATTTTGGGATGACCAAGGATGAGTTTAATAAAATACATTCTAATTAGTAAAAGATGACTTCTGTACTTTGCTGAAGTCATCTCTTTCTTTCCTAACGCTCAAAATAATATTTTTGCAAATTCTCATGAAATATCTGCTGTAGTTGATGTTCGCTAATACCTAAAATATAAGCTTCACACATTATTTGTTCGACTTTTATAGAAATTTGTTGCAGGTCACCCCCCTTTGCCTCAGCGGGTTTCCTAACAATTGCTTTTGAGTTAGGTTTTATAGCGAGTATTCCCTTCTTTTGAAGCTCCTTGTAGCTTTTATGAACGGTATGAAGATTGAGGTTTGTTTCAGCCGCTAAATCACGAATGGAAGGCAATGGGTCACCATTTTGCAAATTTCCTTTTGCTATTTCAAAAAGGAGTTGCTGAGTTAATTGCTGATACAAAGGAATGTTACTCTTTGGATCTATCTTTACATTCAATTGTTTACGTATCCTTTCATATTCTTTCCTTCAAAAAACATTTTATAGATTACTGTAATTGTACATAGAGTTACAATTACCATAATAATTACGGCTGTCATCAACGGAGAAACATCGAAAGTAAGTAAGCTAAAATGGAGAAGCCCAATGACAATCAATAGCGGTAATCCATACAGCAGGCTTATTAATACTGTAGGATTTGATTTTATTGCTTCAGATGGATTAGACCATTCAAGTAAAGGATGCCTTCTATCATAAAGCGGGGACAATAAATTATACGTAATGACTAATAATAATGTAATCAATAAATGTAGTCCCGTAATAATATCGCCTCTACCAAATAACATGTAAATGATATAGCTTATTACAACCGATATTGTACCGATACATGATGAAGCCATAACTTTTGCTAGATAAACCTTTTGTGGATCAAATGGCAACGTCATGCTAGATGCATAGTATTTCCCCTCTCTTGAATAGGGAGTTCCACTAATATTGTTCATACAACTCATCAACAAAACCATATAGACAAAAAGAAAAGATTCATTGTTCACAATCCATTCAGCCTTTAAAATATTCGTCTGTACGAGAAAAATGATTGTACAAATTGGCGTTAAAATGATCCCTAAAATAGCTTGCATTTTAAAGTATGGTTCAGACTGGATAATCCAATATTCACGTTGCAAATAATTGACCAAACTACTTTGAATATCTCTCCCCCAAACTTTGGTCGTTTTTTCTATTCTGCTGACAAGCAAGCCATGTTCATAATACTTAGACGCAATCATTTTTATAGTTGCTTTAAACAATACATAACATAGTGCGAATAAAAAGATAAAACTAATCAACGTATTTAATGATAAAAGCGTCTCCACCAATGACTGTTGCATTGCAAAACGATAACCTATTTCTAGAAAATCAGAAATTGAAACACTTAAGGATGATATTGTTGAAACATCTAATTTCACTAAAACAGTGCTGATTGCATGATAATTTTTTATTAGAAAGTACAATATTGGGCTTATTCCAATACCAAATATAAGAGTCATCCTAACAAGCAGATACAAGGATGTATTAATAAATACACTGCGATAATGATTCAAAATGGATAATAAAAATAGAAGGAACAGTACAATTAAAACGTTCATGATAAGTAAAAATGCAATTGATTTTACAGCAATACCTAGATTAAACTCTATCAGTAATATGAAAAATGTCGGTATTGATAGAATACTTACTACCATCATCGGTAAAGCTACTCCACTGATTATTTTCGACATTACAACCCGCTTCGCAGAAATGGGTAAATGTGCAAATATAGCAAAATCACTTTGACTAAACACTACCGAAATAGCAAAATAAGAAATCAATATATACGTCATACCATTTGAAAGAAGTATATTGTAAAATAAATACACCTCTGGGGTCGCTATAAAATAAATACTTAGAGTAAGCACAAAATACTGAATGGCTACATATATGAATGCAACCAATAGGAGTACTTGAATTACTGGCTGTTTTGGCTTTGCATAAAAGGATGGTAAAAAGAATTTGATTAATTGCATATTATCCTTCATTAGCTTGTTTCTCCATAAAAATAGTCTCTAAGCTCCCATCGACTAACAATTTCTCAACACGCTCATGTAAGACAATCTTTCCATCTTTTAAAAACGCAATGGATTGACAAATTTTCTCGGCAACATCTAACAAATGAGTGGAAAAGAGAACGGTCCCACCCTTTTCGACATACTCTTTCATACAATTTTTAAAAGCAACGACAGCAAGTGGATCTAATCCATTTAACGGCTCATCCATAATCAGGATGGGCGGATTAATTGTAAAAGCAGTAATCAACCCAATCTTATGAAGCATTCCATAAGAATACGTTCCCATAGGTTTATAAATACTTTTTTCCATACCAAAGACGCTAATAAAGTTTTGTAGTTTTTCATCATCAGTCTTTTCATATAGCTTCAAAACAAAATGTATCCAATCATATGCAGCTATATTTGGAAATACATGAATCGTATCGGGTATAAAATAAAATTGCTTTTTATATTCGAGCGATTGCGATTTCGAAACATTATTAATTATTATTTTCCCGCAATTTTGTTCTACTAATCCAGCAATACAATTTAATGTCGTTGTTTTACCTGCACCATTCCCACCAACAAACGCCAGTATTTCTCCCTTTTCAATTTTTAACTCTACACCCTTTAAAACCTCATGCTGTCCATACGATTTCTGTAAATTTTCTATCGATAACAATTTCTTCACCTCATCCCATATCAGTTAAAATTTCTTTTTCGCAATGAAACTTTGCATAGTAATGATCATCAATAAAACTAACAGCAGTGTTACTATAATATTGATGCCATACCAAGATCCCACATCACCCGACATTAGAATATTTGTTGCATACATACTATTACTAGCAGGATTAACAATGTCCATTAATGGATGTAGCCCAGCGATAAAACGACATATTAATAGGACAACGATACTTATTAGTGCAATAAATGCAGGACTTTTAAAAAATGTACTCATCATCGCAACAAACGTTATGATGAATAACAGCCAAACACAATAAAATGCAAAAGCCCACATAGCTTGTGTCATAGGAACAGTAGTAAATAAATACGCTGAATAGCCATAGGATGCTGCATAGCCAAGAGCTATACATATAACAGCCAATATATAATGAATGATGATTTTACTATTTAAATAAGATGATATCGATACTGGCCTTGTTAAGATAAATGCCATCATGCCATTTGCTTTTTCCCCTTGAATAATACTCATAGTGGCAACGACCAGAATAATAATACCTAGCTGATCAAACTGTGAATTTAATGTTGAGGCAAGTACCTCCTGTCCCACAGGCTTTGCCATCGTAGGATCAATTATTATACCTTGAACACCACCAGCTGATTGTAAAATAACAGGTAAATAATACATCATAATCGGTTGTGTTAGCCCTAGTAAAATAAATACGATTGGGAGCCACAATATTTTAAACTCCCTTGCCATTTGATGTACTTCTTTTTTGCTTAATTCGATAAAAGCATTCATTCACTTACACCACCAATTCTAAAAAGATTTCTTCTAGATTGTCTTGAATACCCACTTCAAATTTAGTAAACATCACTTTTGAATCCAGTCCGTGCTGTATTAATCGATTAGCATCTGTTTCCAAATTTTCAACGTGTATTTTGAAACCATTTCCATAGCTTTCGATTTTCTGCACATAAGATAATTTTTCAAGCATTGTTAACCACTGAAATTCTACCTTGCGAATCATTAAAAAGATAGCTGATTCTTGATGGCGCTCAAGTAACTCTGATTTTGTAGCATCCTCTATTTTGTGACCATTTTTAATCATCACAAAGCGCTCACAAATTTCCTCCGCATCGCTCAATATATGCGTTGATATTAAAACTGTCGTTTCTTTTTTTATCTCTTTTAATAGATTTAACACTTCTCTTCTCCCTATTGGATCTAGCGCTGATACCGGTTCATCCATAATCATTAAAGCTGGCTTATGCAATAATGCTTGTGCAATGCCAAGGCGTTGCTTCATACCACCTGAAAATGTCCCGACATGAATATGTGCTTCTTTCCCTAAGCCTACCTTTTCTAAAAGTAATGGAATTTCGTTCTGCAATTCATTTTTTGATATGCCTGAAAGTGTTCCCATAAAGGACAATGTTTCAAATGCTGTCATCCATGAGAAAAAATTAGGATACTGAGGTAAATAACCAATGTGATTTTTCATAGATGAAATCTTTTGACCATTAAGAAGAACTTCTCCTTTGTCTGCAATCAGAATGTCGGCAATGATTTGAATTAATGTTGATTTCCCTGCTCCATTTGGTCCAATTAATCCGACACACTCATTAGCATCAATGACCATTGAAAAATCATTCACGGCTGTTTTTTGTTTAAACTTTTTCGTAATATTTTTAATCTCTAAGCGCATGTTTATTTACATCCTTCCTACCAATAATGAAGTATAGAACAGAACCAATTGAGTTAAAGAACAAAATAATAATTGTCCACATCAGTATGTTTTCTCGCGTATCTCGGTGCCGATATAAATCGAATAATGCAACAATGATTAGAACAAATCCTACGAATAAAAATGGCAAAATGATTGGAAGTATACTTGCCCAATCCAGTTGGCTTAACTCATCAAAACCATAGTGTAATTTCATGCCTAAAACCTCCATTCATTATCATTATCAATAACGATAACATAAGATGTAAAAAATTTCATTGCCTTTCTACTGTACATCTGTAAAAAAAATATATAGTATATTTATTGATAATGTTCTCATATTGATAACATTTGATTGCTTCCCTTGATACCATCTGATAGGAGGATCGTTTTATGCGGAATAAGGCAGAGACTTTAATGCACCCTGTGAGAATGAAAATTTTCCAAGCTCTGATGCACAATAAAGAAGAAGGTTTAAGTACTTTGGAGATGATTTCTATCATAAAGGATGTACCTCAGGCTACTTTATATCGACACATCCAAATTTTAGTAGATGAAAATATCATAAAAATTGTGAAAGAGCGAAAAGTACGTTCTGTTACAGAGAAATTTTATGCATTAAATGAAGGAGCAGAAAAACTTAGTCAGGAGGATTGGACACAACTAACGATCAAACAAAAATTAAATTATGTTTCCAACTATCAATTAACTTTACTATCTCAATATCAAAATTATTTACATTCACTTGGTGAAGAAGAAAGACTTGCAGATTTAGCAACTTTTTCATTTATTGATTTAACATTAACGACTGATCAATTTATGAGCTTTGAAAATGAATTAAACGATTTAATAATTAAATACTATAATATGACCGACTCAAACAATGATGAGACAAAAACAATAGCTATAAATATTATTCCAAAACCTTAAGTATGATTTTTATGTAAAGAAATGGAGAAGATTTATGAAAAGAAGAAAGTCAGTTGAAAACACACGAAAATTTATCATGATTATTATTGGCGCCATCATCGCAGCATATGGACTAGAGGCGGTATTAATTCCGAACGATGTCATTGATGGCGGCGTGACAGGTATTAGTATTATGGGCGCACACCTCTTTGGTATTCCATTAGGCTTACTGCTCTTTGTATTAAACATTCCTTTTATTTGGATTGGTTACAAACAAGTAGGTAAAACTTTTGCATTGATGAGTAGTGCTGGGATAGCAGCTCTCTCTATTTCCACAGTGCTTATGCATGATGTTAAAACAATTTTAGGTCCAAATGATCCGTTATTAATTGTTTTATCTGGTGGTATGCTACTAGGTGTTGGGATTGGGATTGTCTTACGTAACGGTGGTGCTTTAGATGGCTCTGAGGTTTTAGCCGTGTTACTATCACGTAAAATTCCGTTTTCAGTCGGGGATATTATATTATTTATTAATGCCTTTATTTTCTTAGGGGCAAGCTTTATTTTTGGCTTAGAAAGCGCATTATACTCAGCTTTAACGTACTATATTGCGAAAAACGTTATCGATATTATTCAAGTAGGTTTAGAAAAATCAAAAGATGTTCGTGTTGTCAGTGCAAAATCAGAGGAAATTGGCGATGCGATTCAAGCTCGTTTAGGACGTGGTGTTACATATACTAAAGGGCGTGGCGGTTTCTCCAATGAACCTACTGATATATTAAACTGTGTCATTAACCGTATGGAAGAAAATAAACTTGTATCGATTATTAAAGATATTGATGAAGGTGCCTTCGTAGTTATTTCTGATGTATCAGAGGTACGTGGTGGGAACTTCAAAAAGCGTGATATTCACTAAATAAAAGGTAAGCAAGTCGTTTTTGAACTGCCCCCCAACTGTTAGATATCTAACAATTGGGGGCAGTATTTTTTATGACTACATTTACAGTTGAAGATACATTACGCTGGGTTTAGCGTACATTAATTATGCCTCGACATAATTGTGTGACACCCGCTGAAAGAAGTTAAACAGATCCAACATGGCAGAAGTCAATTGAACTACATTCTTCAATCCAGAAGATAACTAACTTTTTGCAAAGGAGTTAGCTAAACTTTAGCTTTTCTTCTCCAGGACACTAATGCCAATGCCCATAAATACGACTGTCATAAATAATAATAGGCTTAAAGGCTGTAATAACTCTACATAAGAACTAGCATTAATCGTCACACCTTTTAAAATCTCTAAACCATATGTGATTGGTGAAATATAAGATAGAGCTAAAATTACTTTAGAAGAAACGATTTCTAGTGGCCAGTAGGCGCCACCTAGCATTGCAAATGGTACTGCAAGGAACGCCATCACTGTATTAAATTTACTAGGTGTATTCGTAATTGAGGCGATAAATATGGATAGGGCAACGATACACAACAAATACGGTATGACTGCAATTAAACTTGCTACAAACCCTCCGTAAAACTCTACACCAACGCCAAAATAAAAAATGCAAAATACTAATACGATTTGAAGATAGCCTAATAAAAACGCATAAGCTAGGTTAGCTGTATATACTTCCCATTTACTAATACTTGAGACTGTTAAACGATTCCAAATACCATTTCTACGCTCCATGACGATATGATTGACACCGTTGGCTACCGTATAAATAACCATAAACAGTGCAAAGCCAATTAGGGTGTGAAGTCCGGAATCCCATTTAAATCCTTTTTCATTAGAAAAGTTTGTATACTGAATTTCAAATGATGGGGCTGTTTTCGCTACTGCGATCGCACTTGTTACCTCATCTTGCAAATCTGTAGGAAAAGCTTTTATCATCGCATCATTTTGAACCACCTGACTATAAATTCGGTCTAGTTCATATTGAACCAATTTGGAATTCATAAAATCAACAGCCACCAGTAACTCATAGCCTGCTTCCTGTAAAAAAATTGCTACATCAACTTTACCCGCTTCAACTAATTGTGTTGCTTCATCCTGACTATAAATCGTAAATTCGTAATTTTTATTACTTTCTAACTCAGTCAATACTTGCTTTGTCATTTCCTCACTCAAAGTCGAATGGACAGCAACCGGCTGCTTTGTTTGTTGTCCATTCCCTATCAAATACGCATAAAGACATATAATAATAGTAGTTGCGATTAAAGAGCTAGGCTTTCTTTTTAATAATAAAAATTTTGTCTTGAGTATATTGATCATGCAATACCACCTCTTCTCGGGAACAATAAAAAGGCGATTGCTGTACAAATCACTGCTACAGCAGTTAATATCCATAAATAAGATGAAATCTGGCCAAGCCCTCCACCTTGCTGTATCGTTAAATAACTTTGTAAAGCTGCTCCATTCGGTGTCCAACTCCCAATTTTCGCAAGAGTTGGTGCAAAGGTACTTAAATTAAAGAAGCTACCACCGAATAAAGCTAAAATTGATACGATAACCGAGCCAAACACATTAGAAAACTCTGCCGAATTAAAGCGGTAGTTAGCTGCTGATAGTAATGCAGCAATACTCCCAACAACAATTGCCAGTAGCAATGTCACGAGTAAATGTAAGGGCAATTGTACAAATGAAATATCAAGCATAAGATAGACAACTACAAATACAATGGACACTTGAATGAATGACAAAATAACAGTTGAAACAATAATCGATAATAAATAAATCATAGGCTGTATATTTGCTAGTAAAATACGATCAAAAATATGCATATGCTTTTCTAAGAATGCTTGACTAGCGATTGTCCCTGCTATATATAAAATAAACATGACAGTCATACTAAACGTATAATATACACTCGTTGAGACGGGCTCCTGTTGATTCACCGTCTGAACGGTAGATGAAGTATCTGCTGTCGGCAATTTAACATCCTGCGTTAATAACCCTTTTGAACTAAGCTCTGCCATAAGCGTATATTGATATTGAAATGACTCCAAAATATTTTGTACAATCGTTGAAGCTATTTCTTTCTGTTCGTTTATATACACATGTAAGGCTGGAATTTCTCCTTTCACGAAAAGTGATGTATAAAATTGCTTTGTAAATCCAGCTGGTATTTCAAGTATTACATCGTACTTTCCTTCTTTTTTAAGCGCGTTCAAATCACTTGAAGTAATCTGGGAGACAGTAATAAATTGTTGCATATCTTCCTGCTCTAGCAATTGCAAGAGCATAGAAATGGGTAGCATTTGTTTAAGGCTTTCCCGTGAATGTACATCAGCCCACATCTCTCCTTGTGATTCCTGCAAAAATGCCGCCAATTCTTGTTGCTCATCCTCATGTTGCACAATTGCAAGCTTCACATCAATTGGATTACTATCTCCCTCCATTAATGAGCCTAATGCAAAACTTATTATAGATATAAGTCCTATCGGCATTAATAGTAAAATTACCAACTCTTGAGGGTGACGCCACAATACTTTTAACTGTTTACGAATAAGTGCTAAAAACATCACGGTTCCCCCCTAATTCCTTAATGCTCTACCGGTTAAATGTAAAAACACATCTTCCAATGTCGGCTCTTTGACATGGAAACTTTTAAGAACAATGTCATGCTTCTCACATAAAGGTAATAACATTGGAAGGAAATCGGTATTTTTCGCTACACTAAAGGAAATATCTGCATCCTTTACCTGAAAATTTGATAAAAAGCCTTGTTTCATAAGCGCATCAACAAAATCATTTGAATGCTTTTCTAGCTTTAAAACAATCGTTTTCTCTGAAGATAATATCGCCTTAATTTCTTCCTTTTTACCAGCTGCAATTATATGCCCTTTATCCATAATATAAATGCGATCACATAAATACTCGACTTCCTCCATGTAATGACTCGTATAAATAATCGCTGTATTGGCTTCTTGATTCAGCCTCTTCACAGTTTCTAAAATATACTTTCTCGATTGCGGGTCAATGCCAACTGTCGGCTCATCCATAATTAAATATTCAGGTTCGTGCAGTAAGGCAACACCAATATTTAAACGTCTTTTCATCCCTCCAGAATAATGTTTGATAAGTTTTTTCGGCTCATTTTCGAGTCCGATTTGTGCAAGTACTATACGAACCCGTTCTTGCAATTTCAGACGCGGAATTTTGTAGACATCTCCAAAAAATTCCAAATTCTCACGTGCTGTCAGTTCCTCATACAAGGCAATTTCTTGCGGTACAACCCCTAGTACTTTTCGTAAGGAAGTTGGATTTTTTAAAATGCTATTATGCTGTAATAAGACATCACCCGTTGTTGGTTGAATCAAAGTCGACATCATCGCAATTGTCGTTGATTTGCCAGCACCATTCGGTCCAAGAAGTCCAACAATTTCGCCAGGCTCTATGTAAAGGCTCACGTCATCCACAGCGTTTACTTTTTTAAATGTTTTTGTTAGGTTAACCACTTCAATCATTCAACGCCCCCCTTTCTCTAAAGAATAGCAGTTGCATAATGACTAGACGACTAGCTTCCGTCATAAAAGGCAATGACTGAAGTCATTTTTTATACTGGACGAGTAAGGTTTGCCAAATGAAATTCATTATGAATGCTTATATCATGCTTTAAACAATTCCATTCCGTACAGCATAAATCGCTAACTGTGTCCGATCTCTTAGTGCAAGCTTCTGTAGAATATGGGTAAGATGATTTTTCACTGTACCGACCGATAAAAATAACGAATCCGCAATTTCTTTATTGGTTTTACCCTCCCCTATTAATTGAATAATCGTTAATTCACGCTCTGTTAGCGTAGAAAGCTGTGTTGTTGAGACTTTTGTAGTCGTTTGTTGCAATAACCTAGGCATTAGCTTGGCGGCAACATCTTCTTGAATGACCATGCCCCCATCTAATACACTATGAATGCTCGCTATTAGCTTTGCTGGCTCAGACGACTTGACAAGAAAGCCACTTGCACCATCTTTTAATGTTTGAAAGGCATACTCTTCATCATCAAATGTTGTCAAAATCAGTATTTTTACATTTGGAAAATGACTGCGTATATGCTTTGTCGCCTCTATTCCACTCATTTCTGGCATGCGTATATCCATTAACACAAGATCGACATATACTTTCTCAAGTAATACTAAAGCCTCCCGCCCATTGCTTGCTTCTGCCGTAATTTGCAATGTCTCATCTTGCTCAATCATCATTTTTAGACCATTTCGTACAATAGTTTGATCTTCAACTAGTAAAATTCGTTTTTTCATTCAAACTCTCTCCTTCATCGGAAAAGATCCATCTACAATAAATTGTTGCTCCGTTTTATATATGCGTAGCTCTCCGCCAATTTCCTGGATTCGTTCCGTCATATTTTTTAGTCCAAAACCATAAACAAACGGTGTCTGCTTCATTGATTTGTTTTTTACTTGAAAACTGATATGTTGTAATGAATCTTTCCCTAAAATGATGTCGACTTCCTTTGAATCACTATATTTCATCGCATTTGTTAAACATTCTTGTAAAACGCGATAAAGCACTATGCTTTGCTTATTGGAAATGGGTAATGACAGCACTCCCTTCTCAATAGTAAAGCGAATATGTAAACGACTTTCCATCTCTAGCCTTCGAATTAAATGTAGCACCGATGAAATGCCATATGCCTCGCTCGATTTTAACTGCCGAACCGCATACCTTGTTTCGTTTAAACTTTTGCGCGCTAATTGCTTAATATCATCTAACTCGTCATGCCCATACCGAATAGATATTATCTCTGCTTGCATAAGTAATGCCGTTAAATTATGTCCTACTGAATCGTGCATATCACGGGCAATTTTTGTGCGCTCCTCTGCTCGGACAAGCTGATCTTGCTCAACGGATAGACGTTTTAATGCACGATATTGCCCTAATAATTCTTTGTACAAAATATTTTTTTCACTGTGTGCTTGCATGTAATGATGCATCACCAATGAGCATACAGAAAGAGCAATTAGCATTAGCAGCCCGTATATTGGCAGCCATTGTAACAGAACAAATATCATACCGATAACAGTCAAGCTGCCTATAAGAATATAATAAAACTTTGCCTGTAGTAGAAAAGCGCCCTCTATTATAAAGAAAGCCAAAATCGGCAATGCATACAATATTTGAAGTGAAAAGAATACGCTACAAAATAATATAAGAACAATCGTTATGTAACTTATAATTCGCAACTTTCTCAAAAGAGGTGTGATGAAATATAAAGTTAAGATGGCCGTACAGATGAAAAAAGCGGCTGTCAATGATGCATCCGTGTAATAAGTATGAACTAGGAAAATTGTCATTAATAGCAATATACAACTAATGCGAAAGAGAAAATATTTCATAGATAGACTCCTCCCTATTCTATTATTTCCAACCTATTATACATCTCCAATTCCTTAAAATGTCTTAATTTACAAATATCAATAAAAAACACTAGACATAATCATCAACATGTCTAGTGTTTTTGGACATTAGAGCTTGTCATCTCATGTTTAGTGAACATTTTACTCGCTCTATAGTTTCATATACATAACAGTCCGTTTTCTGAGGAATTTTGTGACGCTATACAGCTCATTTAGGAAACTAACCGTTATTAAGCTTTCTTTTATTTTTTCTTGTTCTCCAGCCTTTCAGTTAAATCATTAAAGTCTTGGATTACTTCTCGCATTGAAGATTTTTTAACTAACGAAATTCCCTTTTGAATCGATTTAGACGCTTCTTCAAATTTATTTGCTTTGATTTGGGCATCTGCAAGGCAATACCAATAAAACCATGCATCCATTTTTGAAATTTTATCTTTATAAAACTTTTCGATGATCGGATAGTATTTAGAATATAATCCTTCGTTATAGACCAACTTTTCACCATTCCATTTTAGTACATCCACTAAATAACTATCGCCAATATACATTTGCCAAATTGCTAAACCAACTTTTTGTTTTCCATTCACAAAATCCATTTTATGATAAGGAACATCAGCAATCTTTTGGAATGAGTTATTGATCCATTGAAACACTTGAAGTTCGCTACCCATTGCCGCCCCAATTGTAACACCAAATAAATATTCTTTTGTGCCATCACCAGTAATATCTACCAAACTTGAAAAATCCAAATCGACTCCTTGCATTTTAGTTTCCCAAATCTTTCGCCAATCTGAATTGTGTTTTTTCAACACTATTGATCCAAACTGAGAAGGCGATGGTTGATTTTTTGCTTTAATTTTAAAAGTAAATATTATTTCTTTCTGTCCATCGTGGTCAAAGTCATAGAGTTGAATTGGCAATGTGGAGAATGGATTTTCAGGGCTTACAAGGGACGCATTCGATGGCATAAACCTACTTACAATTTTCATTAAGTCTTCTTTCGGGTTCTCGTTAGCCTGAACAAATAGTGGTCTAAAGCAAACTGCAAAAAGTAGCAATAATGTAAATAGCATTATTTTCTTCATCAATATGTCCCCTTTTACAGCCAGATATAACTTCTAGTATTGACGTAATTAGAAAAGAAATTCTTGAATAAACTTGCTTAGTGGTTCTGATAACCTCAATATTGAAAATACCTCTTTGAACGTAAATAAAGTTGAAATAGCATAGAAATCAATACGATTCTCACATAGCCATATCGCTGTGCAAACTTAGTCCAAAATCTCGACAACAAACCATACAAAGATAGTTTCGCCATACTTCATGTCGTAGGGTGGGACAAAAGCAGCGTATAGAATTTGGCACCCTCAACGGAATCATTGGCCACATTGTTGCTGTGCTAGGTGTAACTTTACCCACGTGCAATGGCGATATATATATATGAATACACAGTCATTGCCGCTACACATACTAACAACAACACATACTCAAATTCCCTACTTGATTTATTTATGCAATGACGAAATACAATCAATTGCGTTAAAATATTCTAGAGACGATTGATGCATATAATTATCATCACTTTGACGGTTCTATCCATCAAATTAAAGGTTCTATCCACGCTTTATGAATTCTATCCATCACTATTAACATCAAGATATAAAAAGGAGACATAAATGGATTTATTTATCGCAAGTAATCGTCAGTTACCTATCCGTTATTACATTAATGAAGCGATTTGGATTCGTCGCGGTTGCTTAAGTTTACATCAATTAACACTACCTTTTTTTGTAGAAGTAGAAATGAAAGACCCTCTTCATTTATTGAAAATTACAGAATATGTTCAAGAAGTCCAACAACAATATCGCTATACGGAAATTCAAATTGTTACGAAAGACAATAATATTTTAATGCACTTGCAAAAGCTTCTTCCCCACTCTAATGACAATCATATTCTCACTATTGAGCAACAAATTCGCCCATAAAAAAAGGTAGCATTGCTCTAATAAATGCTACCTCACTATTTTTATGAAACTATAACAGGCAATTCGATGATAAACTGCAGCATACCATCCTTATACTTCGTGTCAATTTTGCCACCATGTAGTTCTACAATGCTCTTAGCTATAGCAAGTCCAAGTCCAGAACCTTCCGCTACACTTGTTCTAGATTGATCTTTTTTATAAAAACGATCAAATAAGCTCATTAGCTCTTCAGATGTAAATTCATTACTTTCATTAGCAACACAAATATGAACATACCTTTCTTTTCTTTCAAGAGAAACAAAAATCTCACCGTCACCCGTACTATATTTAATGGCATTCATTAATAAATTATCAAAGACCCTAACAATTTTTTCAGAATCCACTGTAGCAAAGATCCGCTGCTCTGAGAAATTTTTAATAAATGTACGATGATTTTCCTCCGCTTGCGGAATCAACTCCTCAATTAACTGATCGAGAAGCTCATTCATACATACCTCTTGTTGCCCAAGGACAATGCTTTCATTCGTTAGCTTCGTATATTCAAATAAATCTTCAATCAGGTTTTTTAACTGTTCGGATTTTGAGAAAGCAATCTTTACATACTCATCATATTGCTCCTTCGTGTCGTACCTTTCATCTCTTAACAATCGTAAATAGCCGATAATCGAAGTAAGTGGTGTTCGTAGGTCATGTGAAACATTAGTAATTAATTCATTTTTTTGTTTTTCAATCCTTCGTTCCATCTCAATATTTGTCATAATTGCTTCGGCCATATGATTAACATTCTCAGTTAATAAAGCGATTTCATCCATTCCCTTTTTCTCAATTCGATAGCTTAAATCTCCTTTTGCAATTTCCTTTACCCCCTTTGCCAACAACTCAATTTGTTTCATTTTTCGTTTTGTTAAATAAAGGAATGAAAGGGTAAAAACAGCAATTCCAATTAATACAGGAACAGGACCCTCTGTAATGCTTTTAATAAGTACGCCTGATGGAATACCACTGACAAACAAATATAAATTTTTATCTTCTATAGTTATTGGATAAAAGGCAATAATTTCTTTACGCGATTGCTTGACTGTAGGTATATCATAATTAAAATTATAGAGTGGATTATTGATTGCAAAATCCATTACATGACGAATCTTATTATGTACATCAATTTGTTCCTCTTCCGCTTGCTTTGTTTTATACAAAACTTTCCCGTGCTCATCGGTAACTAACACTTTCAACGCATGCTCTGTCAATTTCAGTTTTTCATTTTCTACTTCAATCATTTGCAGTATAGTTTCGACACTATTTTCACTAACAGCCAAATCTGCCGCTTGCTGTGCTTGAAAATTTATTTGCTGCATATCTCCACTATAGTCAATGGTAGGTGTTGGATTCCCAACATACGGTAGAGTAAATCGTGCAACAAGTAAACCGAGAAATGCACAAAGGATAAAGGTTGTTAAAAGTTGAATTCTAATACTTTCCCGAACTTTTGTAATGGCATTCACTATAAATAATTTAAGTTTGCTTAGTAAGTATTTGAATGGCTTAATGATCTTTCTCAATTTTATAACCTACTCCCCATACTGTTTTAATATATTGAGGATTTCTTGGATTTGTCTCAATTCTTTCTCGAATTTTACGAATATGTACCATTACCGTATTTTCAGACTGTATAGCCTCTTCCTTCCAAACTTTTTCGTAAATTTGCTCAGCGCTCATGACTATGCCTTGATTTCTTGCAAGCAACTCAAGAATTGAAAACTCCCTTGGCGTAAGCTTTACCTTTTCATTGTTGACGATTACTTCATGTGTGTCTGTACTGATTCGCATATCACCAATCTCTATCTCATTCTCGTCCATCATATCTGAACGATTCATTTTGATATATCTACGAAGCTGAGATTTTATGCGCGCAACTAGCTCTAATGGGTTAAAGGGCTTTGTTACATAATCATCTGCCCCTAATGTTAATCCAACGATTTTATCCATATCCTGAGACTTTGCTGACAGCATAATAATTGGCATTTCGGCGATTTCCCTTACCTTCATACACATTTCAATGCCATCCACGTTCGGCATCATAATATCTAGGACAATTAAATGTACTTTATGCTTTTTTAAAAGACTCAAGCCCTCTTCTCCATCACTTGCTTCTAGAATTTCATAGCCTTCATTTTTTAAATAAATGGCAATAAGATTTCTAATCTCTTTTTCATCATCAACTATCAGTATTGTTTCTTTAGTCATCTAATCCCACCAATTTCAAATTATATTAAAATATCAGATATATTAATCTGAACCATAACGTGGGGTTGATTTCCGTTCCGACTGAGCGCTTTGTTGTTGCTGTCGCATACGCTTTCGCACAGATAAAACAATTGTTGCTGTCGCTTCGCTTTCGCACAGATAAAACAATTGTTGCTGTCGCTTCGCTTTCGCACAGATAAAACAATTGTTGCTGTCGCTTCGCTTTCGCACAGATAAAACA